>CAZNGD010000133.1:0-6227 GCA_964572295.1 uncultured Verrucomicrobiota bacterium | reverse complement strand
CTGTAACCTATTGGTTAACAGCCAACCGCTCTACCATTGAGCTACGCTGGAACCGGAAAACGCGGGCAAAGATAGCTGGATGGGACGGAATGTCAAGCCCCGGCGCGAAGTAAAAGGTTATGACAAAAATGCCGGGAATGGATTGGCCAGCGGGGAGAGGGGTGCTATACTTCCGCCTCGCATGAAGAAATTTGCGTTAATGGGCCTTTTTCTGGCGGGCGGCTTGCTGGGTGCGGCACCGTCGGGATGGGCGGTCCAAGTGCGCATCGCTTCGTATAATGTGTACTTTGGCTTGGACACGGGGAGCGATCGCGGAGAGGGGAAGCCGGATGATGATTATGCGGCGGTGTTGGCCACCATGCAGCGCGTCCGGCCGGACATTGTCTGTTTTCAGGAGTTGACGTCGTCGGACCAGGCGGCGTGGGTGCAAATGGCGGGAACCCTGGGCTTCCCGTATTACGCCTTTGCTTCGCAGTCGGGCGGCACTTTTGCCGGCACGGTGCGCTTGGGCATTTGGAGCAAGTTCCCCATTCTGGCTTCGGCGGAAGTGAAGGAAACCGTGGTGGATCCCACTGCGGCGGAGATGTCCCGCTGGCCGCTGCACGCGGTGATTCAAGTGCCGGGCGCGCTCAATCCGCTGCATGTTTTTTCCGTCCACAACAAGTCGTCCACCACGTCCAAGCGGGACCGGATGCGCCGCGCGTTGGAAATCCGGCGCCTGGTCAATTACATCGGGGCGCTGACAACGCAGTATCCGCTGGATTGCGAATATGCGGTGATGGGGGATTTCAACGACACGATCGAAGGGAGCATCGGTTTGGGGCAAACCACCAACTTCCCGAAATCCTATTATGACGCGCAAGCGGGTTCGCTGCCCGCCTCCTTCAAGGCGGGGAGTGATACGCCGTGGTACACCGACGCCAACTGGCTGCTGCCGTATCGCTATTATCCCACCGACCGCCTCGGCGTGGTGGGCATGAGCGCGGTGCCGGCGAGGCATACCGGCGGCACCAACACCTGGACGCATGCCCACACCGACGGCACGGGCTACCGCCTGGACTATCTGCTTTTCAGCGACGAAATCACGCAGAGCGCCTACGGCGCGCCGCAAGCGGAGGTTTACAATTCCGCGGGCGATGCCGCCAACGTGGGGTTGGCCAAATATGGTTCGCCGCTCCCGGCCAACACCAGTTCCAACGCCTCCGACCACCGCATGATTTTTGCGGACTTCCATTTGATTGACGAAGTGGCGGGCATGACGCCGGTGGCCATCATCAGCGAGATTGTGGACCACCCGGCATCCACCAACGGCAACTATGTGGAAATCTGCAACACCGGCAACGGCAGCTTGGATTTGGCGGCCTATCAGGTGGCGATTTATGTGGACAAGGCCACCCGGGCCACGGCGACGTTCTCGTTGAGCGGCACGCTGGCGGCGGGGGCCGTGTACACGCTGGCGGCTTCCACCAACATCTACCGCCAGTTGTACGGCGTGACTGCCAACCAGCAGGCCGTGGCCCTTGGACGGCTGAACGGCAATGATGCCGTGGCGTTGTTGCGCTCGAACGCGGTGGCGGATGTGTTTGGCGCCATCGGCAGCTATCCCGGCGCTTGGGGGTACACGAACGCCACCGCCGTGCGTCGCTCCGGCATCAGCGAGCCGTTGCCGACGTGGTCCGCCGCCGAATGGACGATCACGGCTGGCACGAATGCCGCCACGCCGGGCCGGCATCAGGCCGTGGCCGATGCCGATGTGTCCATCTCCAGCCTGGCGCTCGACCCTGCGGTGCCGCGGGCCACCAACAGCTTCGCCATTGCGGCAAACGTGGCGGGCAATGTGTCGGCTTCCAATTTCGTGGTGTGGGCATACTTCCGGATTGCCAGTGGTGCGTGGATCTCGAACGCGATGACCAATGCTGAGGCCAATCTCTGGCGGACTCCGCAGTTGAATGTGGCCAAGTCAGGCAACGACGTCTTGGATTATTATGTCCGCGCTCAGTTTGCCGGCCCCGGCAACAACAGTCCCAAGAATTCCAGCACCAACCACTACACCTTTCCACCCGGCTCGGATACTGACCGTGATGGTGATGGCATCCCTGATTATAGGGACAACTGCCCTGATACGTTTAATCCCACCCAGATTGACACCGATGGCGATGGTATCGGCGATGAGTGCGACAATGATATTGATGGCGACGGGGTCTTGAACGCCGTGGACAACTGCCCGTACACCTACAATCCGGATCAAGCCGATTTGGATGGCGACGGCATCGGCGACGAATGCGACGATGATATTGATGGCGATGGCCTCTTCAATGAGGACGATCCCGATCCGTACACGCCGAACACCTTGCAGGTGACCTTTGAGGAAGGCAACAAGCCCGCCTATGCCGCGGCCACTGTCCAGTTGAGCGGCCGCTCCTGGGTGCTGACGAATGCGTTGATTCCCACCGGCGGGCTTCTGACAACCAACGATCGGTACAACGGCACGCGCGGTTGCCGGATCAGGGCCCCCGGCGCCGTCGTGCTGGAGGGGCCGTTGGCCAACGGGATCGGCGAGTTGTCGTTTGCCTATGCGCAATATTCTGGCGACGTGGTGTCGTTGATCGCCCAATATCGCAAAGAGGGCGATTGGGTCACGATCAGTTCCAACAACACAACGGGGGTTGCCAACTTGGCCACCAACCGCGTGACGGCCAATGTCCTCGGCCCGGTGGAGTTCCGGATCCTGTGCGAAGGCGGCAAAGATAAACGGGCCAGTTTGGATGACATGGTCATCAGCAGTTTCACACTGCCCGATGAAGAAATGGATGCCCAATGCGCGGTTTCCGGCGCGACGGAAGTGGAATACAACGGCGCACTGCGCACCAACGACTTCATTGTTTATCCGGAGGGCATTCCGTATTCTGTCGTCTATAGCCCGGCCACGCCGCTGAATGCCGGCAGCTACACCGCCACGGTCACCATCCCCAGCACCAACCAGATCACCGGCGGCGTGTTTGTCTTCCCCAATTCCCTCGTCATCACCAAGGCCACGCCTTCCTGCGTCTTGAACGCGGCCGTGCAGACTTCCTATGACGGCGCGTCGCACACCAACCGCTTCACCGTGACCCCGCCGGAACTGGCCTGGTCCGTGGCCTATTCACCGGAAAATCCGCCGGTCAACGTGGGTGCCTACGAGGCCACGGTGACGATTGACGGCAACAGCAACTGGTTCGACCACGAAGTCGCCTTCCCGAATGCCGTGGTGATTGGCGACAGCCTGCCCGGGGCCCCGCAACCGCATGTCATCCTCACGAATCAAACCCTTTTCACCGTCGCCTGGGCCACCATCCCCAACGCCGTCAGCTACCGGGTGGATGTGAGCACCAACGCCTCGTTCGGCAGCGCGGGTGGCGCCGTTTATACGGTGGACTTTGAAGACGGCACGAAGACCAGCTTTGCCGAGGGCGATATCACGCTCAACGGAAAATCATGGAAGTTGGCCGAAGCATTAATTGGCTCCTTGGCTGGCGACCGCCGCAATGGTCAGAAAGCGGCGCGCGTGCGTTACAACGAACCGGAATATGGCACCGGCATCATGACCATGAACGAAGACCTGTCTTCCGGGCTGAGCGCCGTGACCCTGCTGCACGGCAAATATGGCAACGATGCCGATACCGCCGGGCGTGTGGATTACAGCAGCAACGGCGGGGCCTCCTGGGTCAGCGTGGGTGAGTTCACGGTCACCGCCACCACCCTGACGCCGTTCAGCGTCACCAACCTGAACGTGGCCGGCAACGTGCGGCTCCGCGTGGTCAAAACCAGCGGCAATGATACGACTCGCTTCAACATTGATGACATTCAGATTCATCCCTACACCCCGGGCGGCTCGTTTGTGGCGGGCTATTCCAACCGCAACGTCACGGGCGCCAGCCAGGTCGTCACCGGCCTGCTGGCTGGCGCCACCTATTACGTCCGCGTGGCCGCCATCTCCACCGCCGGGCAGGGTGCCTTCTCGCCCGTGATCAGCGTCATCACCCGCACCAGCGAAGCCCCCGGCTCGCCTTTTGAACAATGGCTGGCCAACCGGGGCTATGACCCGCAAGCCGCCGACTATGCTGCCGAGGCTGATACCGATGGCGACGGCATGACCACGTGGCAGGAATATCTGGCGGATACCGATCCGGCCGACTCCAACAGTGTCCTGCGCCTCACCGGCACACTCAGCATCGCCGAAGGGCGCCTGCGGTGGACCTTCCCGCAAAGCGTCGCCCGCTATTATCAGGTGGAATACTCCACCAACCTCGCGCAAGGCGTGGCGATAAGCAACCTGGGGTGGGGCGTGCCCGGTCGCGTCATAACCAATACGATCCCCGGCGCGGGCGAATGGTTCTGGGGCATCCGCTCCTACCTCAACGCGCCTTGATCGCCCCGCCGGGACCTCGCCGCCATTTTTGGGCCGGGGGGGGGGCCAACATGGCCGGTTTTTCTCATAAAAAAACGCTTCGACAACCGCGCCGCCCTGTGCCATAGTCCCCCGCTACCCACCCATTTGCGAAGGAGATTTGCCCCATGAAGTTCAACCGCACATCCGGCGTTTTGCTGCACCCGACATCCCTCCCCGGCGCCTACGGCATCGGCGAAATCGGCCCCGAAGCCTATCGGTTTGCGGACTTCCTGCACGCCACCGGCCAGCGCCTGTGGCAAATCCTGCCGCTGGGGCCCACCAGTTTTGGCGACAGCCCATACCAATCGCCTTCCACCTTCGCCGGCAATCCGCTGTGGATCAGTTTTGATTTGCTGGTGAAGGATAAACTGCTCACCAAGGCCCAACTGAAAAATGTTCCGGCGTTCCCGACGGACAAGGTGGACTTCGGCGCGGTGATCCCCGCGCGGATGGCCGTGCTCCAGCAGGTGTGCGCCACCTTCGCCGACCGCGCCCCACCCGCGTATCAGGAGCAATTCGCCGCGTTTTGTTCACGCCACGCCGGCTGGTTGGATGAATATGCCCTGTTTGCCGCGCTCAAAGACGCGCATCACGGCGTGCCCTGGCCCCAGTGGGAGCCCGCGCTGGCCCGCCGCGAACCCGCCGCGCTCCAAGCCGCCCGCCAACAGTACGCCGCCGAAATCCGCAATGGGCAACTCATCCAGTTTCTCTTCGCCGACCACTGGCAGCGCTTGCGCGACTATTGCGCCCAGCGCGGCATTCAGTTCGTCGGCGACATCCCCATTTTCGTCGCCCACGATAGCGCGGATGTCTGGGCCAATCCGCATCTGTTCTACCTGCGCCCCGATGGCCAGCCCAGCGTGGTGGCCGGCGTGCCGCCGGACTACTTCAGCACCACCGGCCAACTCTGGGGCAACCCACTCTACAACTGGGCCGCCCACAAGGAGCAACGCTACGCCTGGTGGCGGGCGCGCCTCCAGCGCATCTGCGAGCTGGTGGACATCGTGCGCATTGACCACTTCCGCGGCTTCGAGGCCTATTGGGAAATCCCCGGCGGCGAAACCACCGCCATCAACGGCCGCTGGGTCAAGGGGCCCGATCAGGATTTGTTCGATGTCCTGCGCGACCAGATGGGCGACCTGCCGATCATCGCCGAAGACCTCGGCGTCATTACTCCGCCCGTCGAAGCCCTACGCGACCGCAACGATTTCCCCGGCATGCGCATCCTCCAGTTCGCGTTCGGCAACGATGAACGTTCCGCCGACTTCCGGCCCGAAAGCTATCCGGCCCATTGCTGCGTCTATACCGGCACGCACGACAACGATACCACCGTCGGCTGGTTCCGAAGCGAAGCCGGCAACGGCAGCACCCGCACCGCCGATGAAATCGCCGCCGAGCGCAGGATGATCCTCGATTATCTCCGCACCGATGGCCACGAGATTCACTGGGATTTGATCAATCTCGGCGCGCGCTCCAACGCCAACACCTTTGTGGTGCCCTTGCAGGATTTGCTTGGCCTGGGCTCCGCCGCGCGGATGAACACCCCCGGCGTGGCGGGTGGCAACTGGCAATGGCGGTTCTCCTGGGAGCAGCTCACCGCCGCCATCCGCGAGCGCTTCAGCCACATCACCCGCGCCACCGGCCGCCGCGCCTGAACCCCGCAACAAAACCTTTTGCGGATCACACGCATTTTCTACTTGCATGACCACGGAGTTTAGCTATCTTCTGCCGTGATTTTTGCGCTACGGGGTCGTAGCTCAATTGGTTAGAGTACCAGACTGTCGATCTGGGTGTTGCG
>CAZNGD010000132.1:0-6263 GCA_964572295.1 uncultured Verrucomicrobiota bacterium | reverse complement strand
GCCAATGATGCGGATCATTCAAAAATCCGGTCATTTTTCCTGTTTCGGATTGGATCGTCGGGCTGGAATGGTCGCAGACCTTCCAGCCTTTTCCGGGGCGAATCCCGATGGATCAGAAGCCCCGCTCGCAAGTGATTTTTTACCAAAAAAACCACAGGTCCGCAGCCGACGAAAACCCGGCCGTTTTTTCATTGTCATTTTGGGGCTTCATCCAGAGTTTATAAACTCTGGATGGAATCATTGATCGAAAATATAGATGCAACATGCTGCATACAAAGCAGATACTACTCATCCATTTCGCGGTCGGTTTTTCCAACTGTCCCGCCTCCATCCAGAGTTTATAAACTCTGGATGATCCAAAATGAGTCATTTTTGAGTTGTTATGCGCGGCCGGCAGGTTGCACCCAACGCGGTTCTCGGATAGTGTTAAATGATGGCCCAACAACCGCCAACTGCCGCCCCGTTGAACTCCGTGGCCCTCGTGGGTCTTGGCGCGGTCGGCATTCTCTTTGCCGCGCCGCTTGCCGCGTGGCGGCCCGATGCGCTGCGCGTCGTGGCCGATGCCGCGCGCCTCGCCCGCTATGCGGCTGACCCGCCCCGCCTTAACGGGCAACGCCTCGACCTGAACTACGTCACGCCGGAACAGTCCGGCCCGCCAGCGGATGTGGTGCTGGTTGCCGTGAAGGCGACCGGCCTGGCGGCCGCGCTGCCGGTCATCAGCGCGGTGACGGGACCGCAGACGCAAATCCTGCCGCTGCTCAACGGGATTACCGCGCCGGACGAACTGGCGGCGGTGTTCGGCTGGTCGCGCGTACTGCATGGCTTTGTCTATTGCGACAGCTCCATGCGTACCGGCCACGCCGTGCGGCAAAGCGGTTTCGCGAAAATCGTGCTGGGCGAAGCCACCAACGCCCCCCCCTCCCCGCGGGTTGCGGCCGTGGCCGATTTGCTCGCGCGCGCGGGCATCCGCTACGACATCCCCACCGACATGCGCGCGGCCCAATGGAAAAAGTTTATCCTCAACATCGGCATCAATCAGGCGCAGGCGTTTTATCGCCAGCCGAGCAGCCGCCTGCAACAGGACCCCGCCGCCATGGCGCTGGCCCGCCAACTGATGGATGAGGCCGCCGCCGTGGGCCACGCGCGGGGCATCGCCGATGTGCGCGACATCCCGGCCTGGGCGGAGACGGTTATTCGCGCGGCCGCGCCGGATAGCAAGACTTCCATGTTGCAGGATGTGGAAGCGGGCCGCCCAACGGAAGTGGCGTCGTTTGCCGGTGTGGTGTGCCGGTTGGCCGCCGCGCAGGGCATCCCCGCGCCGGCCAATGAACGCATCCTCCGCGCGCTGACCGCCACCTGACCGCGCATTCCCCGCGACCGCCACGCGGGGACCGCGCGGTAGATCAAAATGGCAGGTTGTAGTCCTGGATTTTCCGCTGAATGGTGCGCCGCGACAAACCGAGTTGCTCGGCGGTCACACTGCGGTTGCCTTTGTTGTGGCGCAACGAATCTTCCAGCACGCGCTTTTCAATTTCGGCCAGCGTGAGTCCGGGCGGCACGCTCCAGTCGCCGCTGGGCGGCGGGGGCGCAGGGGGGGCGTCGGCCAGCCGCAGGTGCGCGGCGGTCAATACTTCGTCGGGGGCGGTGACCACCGCCGCCTCGACGGCGTTGCGCAGTTCGCGCACGTTGCCGGGCCAGGCATAGGCCTGTAGCCGTTCGTACCACGCCGGCTCCACGGCGCGGATGCGCTTGCCGTGCTCCGCTTGCGCCTGCGCAATGAAACGCTCGGCCAGCGGCCGGATATCTTCCGGGCGCGCGCGGAGCGGCGGCAGCGCCAGCCCCACCACTTGCAGGCGGTAGAGCAAGTCCTGCCGGAATTCGCCCGCAGCCACCCGCGCGGCCAAATCCCGGTTGGTGGCGGAGACCAGCCGCACATCCACCTTGAAACTTTGACTGCCCCCCACCCGGATGATTTCCTTGTCCTCCAACACCCGCAACAGTTTGACCTGCACCGCAGGCGGGGCATCGCCCACTTCATCCAGAAACAGCGTGCCGCCGTCCGCGCGCTCGAACGCGCCGGCATGGCGGGCCACCGCGCCAGTGAAGGCCCCTTTTTCGTGGCCAAACAATTCGCTCTCCAGCAGGCTTTCCGTGAAAGCCGCGCAGTTCACCGCCACAAATGGCGCCGGCGCGCGCGGGCCTTCGGCGTGTAGCGCGCGGGCCACCAGCTCCTTGCCGGTGCCGCTATCGCCGCGAATCAGCACCGTGGCGCTGGTGGCGGCCAGCGCCAACGTCTGGCGCACCACCTCGCGCATGGCCGGCGACTCCGCCACCCACGTGGTCACGGCCCAGCGGTTGCGGATTTCCTGGCTCAGTTGCGCCACCTGCCGCCGCAGCCGCGCCGCTTCCAACGCGCGGGCCAGCTTGGTTTGCAGCTCGTCAATGTCGAGCGGCTTTTGCAGATAATCGTAGGCGCCTTCCTTCATGGCGCGCACGCTGGTTTCCACCGAGGCGTAGGCGGTCATGAGCATCACCGGCGTGCGTCCGGCATCGCGTTCGCGGATGGCCTGCAGCACGGTGATGCCATCGCGGTCCGGCAGGACCAGGTCCACCAGCGCCACATCCGCGCCACGCGCCTGAAAGGCGGCCAGACCCGCCTGCGCGGTGGGGGCCAGCTCCGCCTCGTAGCCGAGATCCTCAATGGCATCCACCAGCGAGCGCCCGTTGTCGGCATCGTCTTCCACAATCAATATTCGCGCCTTGTCCATGCCCTCTCCTCGTTATGCCGCCGGGAACTCCATGCGCAGCCGCGTGCCGCTGCCGGGCGCGTCCACCACCGTCAGCGTGCCGCCATATTTTTCGATGGCGGCGCGGGCGAGAAACAGGCCCAGCCCCGTGCCCTGCGGGCGCGTGGTGTAAAACATCTCGAACACCCGCCGACGTTCCGCACGGGGAATGCCGGGGCCGGTGTCGCCAACCTCCAGCCGTACGTTCGCCCCGTGGCGGCTGGCAACCACCGTCACCCGTCCGCCGCTGCCCGCGTGTTGCGTGGCGTTGAGCAAAATGTTCAGCAGCGCGCGCTTGACCGCGGCATCGGAAGCGCGGATGGCCAGGCCCGGCGTCAGGCCCGCGATGTCGGGCGTGATGCCGGCGGTTTCAAAACGCGGCGCAAGCATCTCGACGCATTCCGTGACGCACCCGCTCAAGTCCAGACTCGCCGGCGCGGTTTCCCCCGGCCGCGCCAACACCAGAAATTCCTTAAACACATTTTCCATGCGGTCGAGCGTATGCCGCATCCGCCCGGCCAGCTCCGCCAGCCGGGGCAATCGCGCCTCCGCGCCGCGGGCGGTTTCCTTCTCCAGCATCTGGGCATCCAGCCGCAGGCTGGACATCGGATTGCGAAAATCATGCACGATGCCATTGGCCACCACCCCGGAAAACGCCAGATGCTCCTCACGACGGCGCGCCACTTCGCGGCGCTCCTCGCGGCGTACCATCCACGCCACCAGCGCCAGACAAATCGCGAAGCAACTGCCAATCATCAGCAGGCTCAACCGATACAGCGACTCAATGGCGCGGGTGGTGGGCCATTCCTCGCGGGCCACCGCGCCGCGCCGCAGGCCGATTTCCAACGCCACCGCCTCCGCCGCCACATTCGTCACCGCCACGGAAAACGTCACCACCGGGATGCGCTCCTCACCCGCCGCCAACAACTGCCGACCGATCGCCACCGGGCCGACAAAATGAAAGTCGTCCGCCACCGCTGGCGTGCGGGCCTCCGCCGCGTGTTCCTGGAAGAGCGTCACATCCCCCCGGCGCACCGCGACATATTCCAGCTCGTCCTCCACCTCGCGCAGCGAATGCACCAGGGCCGAAAACTCGCGCCAGGCTTCGGCATCGCTCGAGCTGGCAACCCCCGCCGCGCGCAAGGCCAAACTCATCGCCAGCCATTGGCCGCGCTCCACCACCGCCTGCGCCGCAGCCTGATGCGCCGCCTGCCCATGCCAACGCTGCAACACAAACAGCCCCGCCGCCGCCACAATGGCCATCACGGCCACCCAGGCCGCCGCCACCCACGCGAAAGACATCCGCCGTTTGCCGATTTGTTTCATGCGGAAGCATTCTAGCCCCGGAATACCGCCGGGCAAGTTTTTCCGTTTGTTTTCGCCCCGTTGTGCGGTATCTTGCCCACGGCATGAGCCGCATTTTGGACATTCATACCTATGGCGATCCGGTCCTGCGCGAACCGGCCCGCCCCGTGTCCGCCATCACCCCGGAAATCCGGGAGCTGATTGCGGATATGTATGCAACCATGCGCGCGGCGCAGGGGGTCGGCCTCGCCGCGCAACAGGTTGGCCGCACCGAAGCCATCTGCATCATCGAGATTCCCGAAGAATACGACCGCGAAGAAGAAAATGGCCCGCGCCTGAATCCCGCAGTTCCCCTCTCGCTGGTGCTGGTGAATCCCGAGCTGGTTGAAAAATCCGCCGACACCTGCACCATGGAGGAAGGCTGCCTGAGTTTTCCGGATATCCGCGGCTCCGTGGAGCGCGCCTGGAGCATCGTGGTGAAACACCTCGGGCTGGACGGGCAACCGCAAACCACCACCCTGCAGGGCTTCATGGCCCGCGCCGCCCAGCACGAGATGGATCACCTGGCGGGCGACCTGTTCATTGACCGCTTTAGCCACGTCAAACGGCTGGCCATCCGGACCAGGCTGAAACGCCTGCAGGCCGACACGCAGGACAAGGTTCTCGCCAGCGGAACCGGCCACCCCGCATGAATCCCGCCCTCGCCCCGTTGTTCGCCCGCCGTAGTGTGCGGCGGTTTGCCGATCGCGCCGTCCCGCCGGAGCTGATTCAGGATGTACTCGCCGCCGCCATGGCCGCGCCTTCGGCCAACTCCAAAGACCCGTGGGAAATCATCGTGGTGCAGGACCCCGCCAAACTGGCCGCGCTCGCCGCTGGCCTGCCCTACGGCAAAATGCTCGCCGGCGCGCCGCTGGGATTTGTGATTTGCGCCGATGCCGCGCGGGCCAACGGCGGCCTCCTCGCCTACGCGCTGCAGGACTGCGCCGCCTGCATTGAAAACCTGCTGCTGGCCCTGGCCATGCTCGGCTTGGGCGGCGTCTGGCTCGGCGTGCACCCGCGCGCGGAACGCGAAGCCCACGTGCGCGAACTCCTCCAGTTGCCGCCGGGCATCACCCCCATCAGCGCGGTGGCCGCTGGCTACCCCGCCGAACAGCCCGCGCCCCGCACGCGCTACAACGCCGCGCGCGTCCACCACGAAACGTGGTAGGCCTCAAAAATTGCGCTGAATCGAAAACGTGGCCTGCGGGTCCTCATCCGGGTGCGACATGTCGTAGCCGATCCACAATCCTCGAATCGGCAACTGAAACTCGATGCCCCGAATCTGATCCTCCAAACCGGTGACCGACAGCGTATCCAGCGTGGGCCGTTCGATTTTCAAACGGAAGTCCGGCAACTTGTCCGGCACCAGCCACGGCAGATGAATCCGTTCGGCCGCGCTGCGCAATTGCGGCGAACTCAAGGTTAACCGCGGCCCCGGCGCCGACGATGATGTCGCATCCGCTGGCGCTTGCGCGCCAGCCAGCGCCGCGCCGACCAGCCACAACAGGCTGCCCAGCCACCGACCAATCTGCCCATTCCGACTCATGCCCCGCACTGTACCCCTTGTCCCCCTCCCCCCGCCACCCCAAACCTACAACCCAACCGCCAACAGCCGTGGAACCAAGCAGGAAAACAGGAATCAACAGGAAGGCGGGAAAATCAATACGGTTTGTGGTTCCCGAAGTAGTGACGGCCCTCCATAGGCGGGCAGGCGATGCCGCTGCCGTCCGTGGTTTCGGAACAGCCAACAGCCGAAACAGCCAACAGCCTGGCTTGCCGCGCTACCGCGTGGACGGCGTGGAAGCCGTTCCTCCAGAAGGCGGCAACAGCCAACGATGCAAAGGTTCAGACTGTAGCCGGGGGCGGTGACCCCGGCAGCGGGCTCAGCGAGCCCGGCTACAGAACAGCCGAACCGCGCGGCTTGCCGCGCTGCCGCGCGGACGGCGTGGAAGCCGTCCCTCCAAAAGACAGAAGCAACCGACAGCCAGCAGCCAACAGCCCCGGGCTCAGCGAGCCCGGCTACAGGAACAGCCGCTTTGCGGCGGCTACCGATCTTGATTTCTCCGCCGAGGTCTGTCCGAGGCGGAGCGGAAATCAAGAGGCCGTGCCGGGCCTTGTCCGCTGTGCGCAGCA
>CAZNGD010000131.1:0-6267 GCA_964572295.1 uncultured Verrucomicrobiota bacterium | reverse complement strand
GGCGCGCCACGGGACCGGCCGCTGGCGCCCCCGGCGGCGGCGGCGGCCACCGGCCAACAAGGCATTGCGTTTCCTCTCGCTTTACGGTAAAACCGATTGCATGAATCAAGAATTCACCGGCTATTCGATTACCCGCTCCATTTCCGGGGGCGGCATGACCAAACTGTACGTGGCGATTGACGCGCAACAAAAGCGTTTCATTATCCGCGTGCTGGATTCCGTGATGGCCAAAGATCGGCGGAATCGCAATCGCTTTTTTCAAGGGGGCGAAGTGCTGACCCGGCTGCATACTCCCGCGCAGCACCCGAACATCGTGCCCTTCGTCAAAGCCGGCTACGAAAACAAAACCCCCTATATGGTGTTGGAATACATTGAGTCGCGCACCCTGCGCGATTTGATCCTCTTCCGCGAGCCGCTGTTGACCGAAAACGTGATGATCTTCATCCGGCAACTGGCCAACGTCATTCAGTATGTCCATTCGCGCGGCTTCCTGCATCTGGATATCAAGCCGGAAAACATCCTCATTCAGCCCGATGGCCGCCTTGTGCTGATTGACTTTGATCTGGCCCTGCCCCGCAAGCGCTTCTTCAAAAAGCTGGCGACGGTTTCCGGCACCACGGCCTATGTGCCGCCGGAAACGCTGGTGAATCGCGTGGCCGATGACCGCGCCGATATTTACGCGTTCGGCATTTGCTGCTACGAAATGCTGACCTTCCGCAAACCCTACGAAGGCGAAAAGATTGATCAGGTCCGCGCCGCGCAAATTGATCCGAAGGTGCCGCCCACGCCCATCCGCCAACTGAATTCCAACGTGCCGGTGGCGCTGGCGAACATCGTGATGAAGTGCATCGCCAAAAATCCGGAAGACCGCTATCCCGACATGGTGCTGGTGCTGCGCGACCTCAACAAATTATCCTAACCCCCGCCCCCGCCAATCATGGAACCGCATAACGCTCCCGATATTTATTTGATGAAACGCGAGAAGTCGCGCGCCGGGTGCATGACGGCGCTCTTCGCCGCGCTGGTGGTCGTGGCGCTGGCCGTGGTCTTCGGCGTGGTGCACTGGTTCAACCAACGCGGCGCGGAACCGGCCGATCCGGTGGAGTTCCCCGTGGCGCCCATCCAGGACGAAATCCCGCCGGTGCAACTGCCGGATATCCCCATGCCGGAAACCAAGCCGCTGGCGGCGACAACTCCGGCGGCGGCCGCCGCGCCGGAAGCCCCCGCTGCGGCGCCCCCCCCCCCTGCCGCCAACACCAATGAGGCGGCGAGCGCGCTGGCCAAGGCCCGCCGGAAACTCAAGGCGGGCGACCACGCCGCGGCGCGCGCGCTGGCATTGCAGGCCCTGACCGCGCAGCCGGGCGACACCGCGACGGAAGAGTTTTTGAACGATCTGGCCATGCCCCTGCTGGCCTCGCAGCGCCCCATGCCGGAAAAAGTGGAGCACGTGGTGCAAAGCGGTGACTACCTCGGCAAGCTGGCGGCCACCTACAACACGCCCGTGGCGTTGATTGCCAAGGCCAACAACATCCAGGGCGCCACCATCCGCATCGGCGAAACCTTGCGCCTGCTCGATGGCACGCAGCACATCTTTGCGCTCACCGTCAGCAAGAGCCAGAATCAGTGCCTCGTGACGCTGGACGGCAACTATTTCAAGCGCTATCGGGTCAGCACCGGCACCAACAACATCACGCCCACCGGCGTGTTCAAAATTGTGGACAAGATCGAGCATCCGCCGTGGCACAAGCCCGGCAGCAAGGTCATTCCCTACGGCTCGCCCGACAACCAGCTCGGCACGCATTGGCTGGCCTTCGACCAGCCGGGCTACGGCATGCACGGCACGTGGGAGCCGGATTCCATCGGCAAGCAATCCAGCGCCGGTTGCGTGCGGCTGCTCAATAGCGATGTCGAAGAGCTTTACACCATCCTGCCCAAGGGGACGCTCGTCACCATCATAGAATAAAGGTATTTTCGTGGCCGCCTATACGCTTCCCTTCGAAAAACCGCTGCTCGATCTCGAAAACAAGATCGCGGAGCTGCGGACGCTTGCCCAGGATCAGGGCTTGGCCCCCTTGCCCGATGTGGCCCGGCTGGAGGCCGAGCTGGTGGAAACGCGCCGCACCCTGTATGCCACGCTGACACCCTGGCAAAAGGTGATGGTTGCCCGCCATCCGCGCCGCCCCTATACCCGCGACTACATCGCCGCCTTCGTGCGCGATTTTTCCGAGCTGCACGGCGACCGCCTGCTGGCCGATGATTTGTCCATCGTGGGCGGCCTGGGCTGGATTGGCGAACACGCGGTGATGGTCATCGGCACGCAAAAAGGCCGCGACACCAAGAGCAATCTGGCCTGCAACTTCGGCTGCCCCTACCCGGAGGGCTACCGCAAGGCGCTGCGCCTGATGCGCCTCGCCGCCAAGTTCAACCGGCCCATTGTGTGCTTCATTGACACCCCCGGCGCGTTTCCCGGCATCGAGGGCGAAGCGCGCCACGTGGCCGAAGCCATCGCCATCAACCTGCGCGAAATGTTCCGGCTGGCGGTGCCGATCATTGCCGTGGTCATTGGCGAGGGCGGCTCCGGCGGCGCTCTGGGCATCGGCGTGGCGAATCACATCCTGATTCTGGAACACGCCTACTATTCCGTTATTTCCCCCGAAGGCTGCGCGGCCATTTTGTGGAAAAACCGCGCCCACGCGGATACCGCCGCCGCCGCGCTCAAACTCACTGCGCCCGATATGGCGGAGCTGGGCATCGCCGACGAGATTATTCCCGAACCACCGGGCGGCGCCCATGCGGATCCCGCCGCCGCCGCGGAAGGGGTCCGCGTGGCGCTGGAAAAACATTTGGCTCAATTGCGGAAGCTGTCGCCTGCGCAACTTTTGGCGCAGCGCTACGAAAAGTTCCGCGCCATGGGCGTGTTCAAGGAAGGCCCGCTTCCGGCCTTGACTCCACCGCCCCTTCCAGCCGATCATGCCTAGGATTTGACAACAATCGGGCAATGCCCCGTCGAGATCAGGAGACCCATGAAGAGCATCAAAGGAACCCGTACCGAAAAAAACCTGCTGGCCTCGTTTGCCGGCGAATCCCAAGCCCGTAACCGCTACACCTATTTTGCCTCGGTGGCGCGCAAGGAGGGTTTGATCCAGATTTCCAAAATCTTTGAGGAAACCGCGGATCAGGAAAAAGAACACGCCAAGCGCTTTTTCAGCTTTCTGGAAGGCGGCATGGTGGAAATCACCGCCGCCTATCCCGCCGGCGTGATCAGCTCCACGCTGGACAACCTGAAGGCGGCCGCCGCCGGCGAAAATGAGGAATGGACCCAGCTCTATCCCGAGTTTGCCCGCATCGCGCGCGAAGAGGGCTTCGAGCAAATCGCCACCCTCTGGGAAAAGGTCTGCAACGCCGAAAAGCAGCACGAAAAGCGCTATAACGACCTCTGGCAGAACCTTTCCGCCGACAAGGTCTTCAAGCGCGAGGGCGTGGTGGTGTGGCGCTGCATCAATTGCGGTTATCTGCATGAAGCGGCCGAAGCCCCCAAGCTGTGCCCGGCCTGCCTGCACCCGCAATCCTTCTTTGAAATCCTCGGCGAGAACTGGTAGGGTTCCGTTGATGTTGGAAGTTCACCCCTAACCCGAAAGGAATACCGAAATGAAAGCCACTGTTGATGCGGGAACTTGCACCGGTTGCACCCTTTGCTGCGATCTGGCCCCGGATGTGTTTGTCATGGGCGATGACGGCGTCGCGCACCCGACGGCGGATGTCGTTCCGGCGGCGGCCGAAGGCTCCGCTCAGGAAGCCGCGGCGAGCTGCCCGGTGACGGCCATCGCGCTGTCCTAACGCCCGGCTCTGCCGAGCACGGCCGCCGCTGTCCGCGGCGGCCTTTTTTTATGAATATCCTTCTGGGCATCGGAAACCCACGCCATGGCGATGACGGTTTGGGGCCGCTGTTTGCCCGCGCCTTTCGGCATCCGGACTGGCGCACGATCAATGCCGCCACCGTGCCGGAAAACTTTACCGGCGTGATCCGGCGGCTGCGCCCGGAGTGCTTGGTGCTGCTGGATGCGGCCGAGATGGGCTGCCCGCCGGGCACCATGCGGCGGTTGCCGCCCACGGCCATCGGCGCGCGCGATTTCGGCACCCATGCGCCATCCATCGGCCAACTGGCCGCCTACCTTGCCGATTGCGCCGGGCAGGTGGCGATTATTGGCATCCAGCCCGCCACCACTCAACCCGGCGCGCGACTCTCGCCGCCGGTGCGCGCGACGCTGCGCGAGTTGGGCCGTCTGCTGGCGGCGGGACACCTGCCGCCCCCATGAGATTTGGCCTTGGGTGTGGTAGGTTGCCGGTAATACTCCCATGAAGCTTGAGCTATTCAGCCGACGACTCCTGATCTGCACCGGGCTGCTACTTTTGGCCACGCTCTGGTGGAGCCTCCCGCGTCTGACTCTGCTTGGGCCGCCGCGCAGCCCGACCGTGGTCGAAGCCAATCAGCAGGCCCAACCCGCCATTGAGCAAGCCCGGCAACTTACCCGCGAACGCCCCTCCTCCCCGCCGGCCGCTGGTCCGGTCATTCGGCTGCGCGCGGGCGACCTTTTTCCCGGCCCGCTGAATGATCAGCCGCAGCACGCCGCCTCCGCGCGCGGCTATCCGTGGCTGGTGCTCTTTGATGGCCCGTTGCAACCGGAATGGCGGCAGGCCTTGCAGGAGGCTGGCGCAACCATCCGCGCCTATCTGCCTCATCACGCGTTGCTGATCGAAGCGCCGCTGCCGACGCTCCGCCAGTTGGCCCGCCTGCCCCATCTGGCCTGGCATGGTGAATACCGCCCCGCCCATAAACTGCAACCGCTGCTCGCCACCCTCCTGAAAAAAGCGCCCGACTTGCCGCTCGCCATCACCATCCAGACGTTCGCGCCCGACGATGTGTACGAAATTGCGGCCACGCTGCGCGCCATGCACGCCGGCGATGTGCGCGCCACGCCCGGCAAACGCTGGGGCCTCGTCCGCGCGGTGGTTCCGGCGCGCGCCATCACGACGCTGGCCGCGCGCGCCGAGGTGCAATGGATCGAACACCGCCCCACCCCGCGCCTGTTGAACGATCTGGCGCGCGCCGCCGACCGCCTGAATGTGGCCGCCGCCCACGATACCCACGGGCTGGATGGCTCCGGCCAAATCGTGGCGGTTGCGGATACCGGCCTCGATTCCGGAAATCTCGCCACGCTGCACCCCGATTTTGTCGGCCAAGTGACGCAAGTTTTCGATACCGGCCGCACCAATGATTGGAGCGATATCTACTACCACGGCACGCACGTGATTGGCTCGCTGCTGGGCACCGGCGCGGCCTCCACCAACCAGTTTCGCGGCGTGGCGCCCGGTGCGCAACTGGTCCTGCAAGCCGTGATGGACGCCTCCTCGCACCTCAATCTGCCGGACGATCTCAATGACCTCTATCAACCCGCCTACGAAGCCGGCGCAAGGCTACACTCGGATAGCTGGGGCAGCGCGGCGGAAGGCGAGTATAACAGCGACTCCATGACCACCGATGAGTTTGTGTGGGATCACCCCGACCTGTTTGTGGCCTTTGCCGCCGGCAATGAAGGCATAGATGACAACCGCGACGGTGTGGTTGATGCGCAGTCGTTGGATGCGCCGGCTTCCGCCAAAAATGTGCTGGCGGTGGGCGCCAGCGAAAGCGGCCGCCCGGCGGACAGCGGCGGACAAACCGCGCTGAACTACGGCATGGTCTATACGTTGCGTTTTCGTGCGGAACCCATTTTCAGCGACAAGTTCTCCACCAGCCCCAATGGCGCGCCGCAAGGGATGTCCGCGCTGTCGTCGCGGGGACCCGCTCTGGATGGGCGCTTCAAGCCGGATGTGGTCGCGCCGGGCAGCGACATTGTTTCCGCGCGCTCACGGGCTTCCAGCAGCACCGGGCGGGGCGTGTACACCGCGAACACCAATTATTGTTTCCTCAGCGGCACGAGCATGGCAACCCCATTCGCCGCCGGATGCGCGACATTGCTCCGGCAATACTGCGTGGAAACACGCGGGCTGGACAACCCGTCCGCCGCCCTGCTCAAGGCGGCGCTGGCGGGTGGCGCGCGGTCGCTCTCCCCCGGCCAGTACGGCACCAATCAATTCCGGGAAATCCCGGCGCCGCCCCGCCCCAATCATGTCGAAGGGTTCGGGCAAATTGATTTGACGGGAACCCTCTTCCCCGACGGCCCGGGGCAAGTGGCGTTGCTGGATTCCGCCACGCCGCTGCTCACC
>CAZNGD010000130.1:0-6292 GCA_964572295.1 uncultured Verrucomicrobiota bacterium | reverse complement strand
GATCTTACTCAATGTCGCCTCCTCAATAGTGTCAACCTATTTCAGGACGAGACATCACCTGAACCCTGACCTCTGAACTCTGAAACCTCGCCCTTGGCGAGCTCCATCCGCAGCCAATACCGCCCCCTTATCTCGCCAAACTCATCCACCTTGAGGATGTTCGGATGCTCCAGATTCGCCATCACCTTGGCCTCGCGGCGGAACCGCTCCACCGCCCCTGCCTGCCGGGCAAACTCCTCCGGCAAGAGCTTCAACGCATAACGCCGCTCCAGCGTCTGGTGCTCCACCTCATACACCTCCCCCATCCCGCCCCGCCCCAGCCCCCTGATCACCCGGTACTGACCCAGCACCTTCCCCTCTGACAGGGCAAAACCCTTATCTTCATTCTGGCGGATGATGGTTTTTTCCGCATCCAAGGGATCTGTACTCATCTGAATATCACCTGAACAGTTGGATAATAAGATTTCTCGTCCTTGCCAAGTCGGTTTTCCGGCCTGCAGACTTTCGTCTCCCAGAAAGCCAGGTTGCGGGAGAGCGTTACCCCAATCGTCGTGATCACCGTGAAGCGCCTCCCAAGACCGATAGCAAGTGCGCCGTATCCAGCCAGCGGGCTTCCTCCGGATGCTCCAAGAACGGTGCGATGTCTTCACGCAGGACCTTGGCATCCAGGCACTCCAAACGCTGCCGGACCGCCTCCCGCCAATGCCGGGCGTCGTATTTCCCGGCACCCTCGCTCTGATCCAAGGCGTTTTGCAGCAGTACGAGGTTGGGTCCCACGGGGGGGCGTCGAGCCCGGTACCATAGGGTGTCGTACCAGTCGCGGCCCTTGGGATAGGCCCGCACCAGCAAGGCGTGGACCTTGCCGGCCATCAGCGAAGACAGGTCGTGGTGGCGCAGGGCCATCATCCGGTTGTGCCGGCTGACGATGTCCGTGGCCGTTATGGCCCCCGCCGGAGGGCGCGTATCCACTTCCAATTTGATGGAGATTTTTTGGTCTGCCATGCCCGAAAGCCCCGCCGCCTTGTGCAGTCTTGCGAACCGAATCCATGCCACATGGACCGTCTTGCGAGCGTTCCAGTGCAGCGCCACATCGAATCCCGCCGCAACCAGATCACGCTTGGCTTTTTCCAGCCATCTCATCGGTTCATAGCCGGTGGCGGTTTCCAGCGAGAAATCCAGGTCTTCCGAAAAACGAGGCAGGTTGTAAAGGAATCGGAGCGCTGTGCCCCCGACGAAGGATAGACCGGTGAACGCCTCACTCTCATGGAATGAGCGCAGGACACAGCTCTGGAGGTATTCGCGCAGGACGTTCAACTTCTGCGCTGGATCCGGCTGGGTGCGCGCAATGGCCAAGGCTTCCTCTCTCATAGCGTTACCGTCCCTTTCCCTGCCTCCTGCGCCAGCTCCTGCCACACGCGAACCGCTTCGAGCAGACGCGGCGATCGGAATCGGCGGGCGAATCGGATCAACCGACGCGGCTTGATCATCTCAATATTCTGGAATCGCATTTCCGCCATGCGCTCCGGCAGCCAAGGGCCCGTTGACAAATACCAAACATCAAGCAGCGCCTTTTCCGGAACGGCCATCTGCACTTTTGTTCCGCCAATCTCCACCCCTTGGTAGCCGAAGAATACCTCTGGCTTGACGTGGCGGTATTCAAAAACACCGACCGCATTCTCGAACTTGCGCGGTACGCGGGAAGTGACCGAAGCATAGGTCACCACCTGCTCGGGAATCAGCCCGTAAAATCCAAGCGCCCAGAGTCCGCTCAAGTAGGATGGCGCATGCAACGCATTGGCCAGAGCCGCCGGATTGAGCGGAACCGTTCGATGGCTGACGGGCCAGGCGTACATCCCCCGTCGCAGCGGCAGCAGCCTGCCCCGGCGAGACCAGCGGTGCAACTGCACCCTTAGCGAAGGCCGCTTCTCGTTGAACAACTGCGTCACCATGGCCAAATCAAAGAACGCTTGCCCGCCCAGCCGCTCAAATAAGTCATCGAAGGTCATTGATGATAAAATACATAAATGCTAATTAATGTAAATAGAAAATTTTCGATTCCCGGCCTTGGGTTTTTGGTAGGGCGTGGCCGCCGGACGCGCCAGGCTGTTCGGTTTTCGGTAGGGCGTGGCCGCTGGACGCGCCGTGGCTGTTCGGCTTTCGGCTGTTCGGTTTTGGGTAGGGCGTGGCCGCCGGACGCGCCTCGGCTGTTCGGTTTTCCCAATCCGGCGGGTCCGGCGGCCCCGCCCTACCTGTCCAATCCCGGCGGGTCCGGCGGCCCCGCCCTACCGCCGATCCTTTCCAATCCTTGCTTACTCATGACCATTCACTTTCAATTTCTGCCCTCTCAGGTTGTTCCCTCGGCGCCACGCTGCAGGGCTCTCGGCTTTCGGCTGTTCGGTTTTGGGTAGGGCGTGGGCGCTGCACGCGCCAGGCTGTTGGTTTTCTGGTTTTCCCAATCCCGGCGGGTCCGGCGGCCCCGCCCTACCTCTCCAATCCAAAGACCGCACACGCCAGGCTGTTCCGCTTCCTGATCATTGGATATTGTTGATTGATAAATGATGTTTGCTCCCCTCCCTCCTCTCCTTCCCCCATCCAACCACAAAAGGCCCCGCCGGAACGTTCTCCCAACCCGGCAAGCGGAATGGGATACCAGCCCCGGCGGGGCGCCGCGTCTTCGCCCGCCGCCAGAGGACAGCGGAACGGGAAGCGGAGGTTGGAATGGACCTTGCTCGGGCTGGATGACCGTCCAGCGGGCATCCAGCTTCTGGCCTGCTCATTCTTCAGCACCCAACCACCGGCCCCAAACAAACCCGAAAGCCGTTGTTGGCGTTCGGTTTCATCGGTTGATTCCTGTCGCGGTTCGCACAGCGCAGGTTGCCTGGTTGATTGTTGAACGACCCGCCGCGAAGCACGCACCGGGACGATTTACACCTCCGCCGCCCTCTGCTTCCACGAGCCAAGGAGCCTGCCAAGCTCCGCGAGCCCTGTGGCCGCAAATTCCAACAAGCGCGCAGGGAATATCCCCAACTCATGTGCAATACGCACAAGTTGCCGCACCTGCCACAATTCCAATTCCGCCCGGTCGAGGGCGAGGCGGTCTTTCAGCAGTGCGGCCGCGCCCAGACATCGCTGAAACTCCAGAATTGCGTTCTCGAGTCGCTCCGTCAGTGTGTGCCGGTATTGCTTCGGAAATTTGGCGGTGTGCGGGAAGAGCCAGACGATAAAGTCCCGCGTCTTGACAAACAGTGGCGATTCTTTGCGGTCAAACGCGGACATCGCTCATTATCTCTCGAACCAGAGCATGGCTGTTAGCATGGGCCACATGAGCCAACCAACCCCGGATAGAAGCCGTAATCCGACGGGGAGCCATTCCCTGTCCGACAACGCGGCTTTCCTGCCAACGGCGCATTCGTTTGCGGAAGCGCGAGAGACCCGCACGCCCCACTCGCCGCGTCACCGATGTCAGCCGAAAACCTAGGAACGCCAATCCCTGCGAACAGGGCCGGATACAGGTCTTCCGGGAATGCAGCCGCAAGCGGAGCCGGGCCAGAAACTCGCTCAGCCGCCGGAGCGCGGCCTGTAGCTTCGCCGGATCGTCATCGAATAGAACGAAATCGTCGCTGTAACGCACATATTCGCGTGGTTGGATTTCCCTGTGGACAAACTGGTCCAGTTCGTTCAGTAGCACATTGGCGAAAAACTGGCTGGTCAAGTTTCCGATCGGCAAGCCGCAGGGCCGCTCCACCGGCGTCAGCAGGTCGTCTCCTGCAAACCACGCCGGTTCGCGTTCATCCGCAAGCACGTCCCGACCCGAATCCAAAATCAGCGCCACGATCTGCCGCACCTTTGCATCGGCCACATGCCGCCACAGGATGCCACGGAGAACCTCATGATCCACGCAGGGAAAGAACTTCACGACATCGCCTTTCAGCAGCCAGCGGCAGTTGCGTACACCCCAATGAGCCCGATCCAGCGCCGCATGCGTCCCCTTGCCCTTGCGGCAGGCAAACGACGCCGAGCTGAACCGAGCCTCGTAGAATGGCTCCAGCACGTTCACCAGCGCGTGGTGCACCACGCGATCCCGGAACGGTGCCGCTGAAATTTTTCTCAGCTTGGGTTCGTGGATGTAGAAATGGTGGCTTACGCCCGGACGGTAGGTTCCGTTGCGCAGTTCCTGCTGCAAGGTCAGGATGCGCTCCTCCGCCCGCTGGTCGAAATTCGCCGCTGGTGTGTCGTAGCGTTTGCCCCGCCGCGCCTTCCCATACGCCCACCAGAGATTCTCGAACGAGATCAGCTCGTCGAACTTGTTTCGCAAGGTTTTCATCGGTTGTTCATGGCTTGCTTTTAAATATTTTTTGGCGCGCTCCGCGCGCCGGAAGTTCAGAAACCAGAAATCTAGAAGTCAGAAGTTCAGCAGTCCAGCAATCAGTACCAGGGCCCTTCCTCAGCACCCAACCACCGGCCCCAAACAAACCCGAAAGCCGAAGCCGGCGCTCGGTCAAATCGGCGGATTCCCGCCGCGGTTCGCACAGCGCAGGCTGCCCGGGTGATTGCCGAACGACCCGCCGCGAAGCACGCGATACTGCGCCGGCTGAAGGTTCGGTGTTTTGTGCGGTCCCGCCGGATCATACCAATCCAAACACCACTCCCAAACGTTGCCCAGCATGTCCGCCAATCCATAGTTATTCCTGCCGTTCAAGCCATAATAATCCACTGGCGAAGTGTAGGCAAAGTTATCCACCCAATCGTATCGCGGACTCCATTGGGAGCCGTCAGGAAATCGGTCCGCCCCTGCTCCGTTGAGTCTTCCTTCTCCCTCCTTCCATTTCGATCCCCACCAAAACGGTTGGCCAGACTTACCACCCCGACAGGCATATTCCCACTCCGCCTCGCCTGGCAGACGATATTCATAGCCATCCGGCAGACTCTTGGAGTTGCGCGCCATCTCGTTGAGCCAATCGCAAAACGCCGTGGCGTCATTCCAACTGATGCAAACAACAGGATGATGTTCGCCTTGCTCAAAATTCGGGTCTTGCCAGCTCTTGCCGGGTTGATAATCCCATTTCTTATTCGCCAACACCCAAGCCTCCCCTTTCTTCTCGGCATCAGTCTCGTACCCCTTTTGCTCGACGAACTTCCGCCATTGGGCGAGTGTCACAACCGTCTGTCCAAGCCAGAAATCCTTTTCGATGACGACCTTCTCAGGATTGCGCTCATCGGTGAACCTTGAAGCTTCTCCCATGCCTTCCGGTCCGGCCGCCCAATCGCGTTCTGACTGGGAACTGCCCATGTAGAAAGTGCCCTTGGGAATCTTTTTCATCGTCAGTCCCAACTCCGGCAAGTCGAAATCATCCGACGGAGGTTGCGTGACATTCTCCGTTTCAGTCGGCGCCACCACCGGCTCGACTTTTGCGGGTGCAACTGGCGCCGTCGTGGCAGGCGACAGTTCCGTCGGCTTGGATTCCCCCTGCGACGGCAACTCCGGCACCGTTGCCGCTGGCGCCGATTCGATCTCGGGTTCGGGAGCTGGCGGTTCCGGCCTATTCAGATAATGCATGGCCCCAATTCCACCCGCAAACAAGAGCGCCACCACCGCCGCCCATTTCCACCCGCCCCCTCCTTCCGCCTTCTGCGCCCTCTGCGCCCTTGGCGCTCTTTGCGGTTCAATCAACCTCCCCCCCACCAGCCTTCCAGCCGTCCGCGGCCTTCCCTCCGGCGTCTTCGCTAGCCCCGCCATCACCCCCCGCGCCAGCGGACTGCTGGACGACAAAGGGTTGGGCGCTTCATTCGCAATCTGATACTCAATCTGTCCCCGATAAAACGGCGGATTCCCGCTCAGGCATTCATAAATCGTCGCCGCCAAGCTGTACACATCCTGCGCGGGTGTCGGGTCCTCGCCGCGCAACTGCTCCGGGCTCATATAGGGCAGCGTGCCGGAGCTGGCCTTGCCCGTCACCCGCGTCATCGTGTCCTTCATCTCCCGCGCGATGCCAAAGTCCATGATGAACGGCACCCCGTCATCCCGAATCATGATGTTCGAGGGCTTGATGTCCCGATGAATCACCCGCTGACCGTGCGCATAATCCAACGCCTCGGCAATCGGCTTGAACAGCCGTTGCACCTCGATTTCCGACAGCGTCCCCTTTTGGGCCAAGACCTGTTCCAGCGTCTGGCCCTCAATGTAGTCCATCACCAGAAACGAGCCTTCCTCCGACTCCTCGAACGCGCGCAGCGTCACAATATGCGAGATCGGAAGAGCACACGTCTGAACTCCAGTCACTCCGCGAAATCT
>CAZNGD010000129.1:0-6325 GCA_964572295.1 uncultured Verrucomicrobiota bacterium | reverse complement strand
AGGGGCCGCGCGGCTCTTTTTCGAGCGCGGCAATGATTTCCATGGCGCGGATTTTGGGCGCGCCGGAAAGGGTGCCGGCGGGGAAGGAGGAGGCGAGCAAGTCAAAGGCATCGTGGCCGGGTTCGAGATCGGCCGTGATGTTGGAGACCAGGTGCATGACGTGGGAGTAGCGTTCGATGATCATCAGGTCGGTGACTTGCACGGTTCCGGGGAGGGCGACGCGGCCGAGTTCGTTCCGGCCCAGGTCCACCAGCATGAGGTGTTCGGCGCGCTCTTTTTCATCCTGCAAGAGGCTATCGGCCAGTTTGCGGTCTTCCTGCTCGGTGGCGCCGCGCGGGCGGGTGCCGGCAATGGGGCGCAGTGTGGCGGTGCGCTGATCGAGGCGGATCATGGTTTCGGGGGAAGAGCCGATGAGGGTGCTGTCCTGCGCCTTGAGGAAAAAGAGGTAGGGGGAGGGGTTCACGTGGCGTTGGGCGCGATAGAGGCTGACGAGGTCCGCAGGCGCCGGGCCAACGAAAGATTGCGACACGACGGTTTGGATGACATCCCCTTCGTAGATGTGTTCCTTGACGCGCGCGACCATGGCCTGGAAGTCTGCCGGCGGATGGATGGGCTGCGGCAGCCGCACCGGCGCTTGGCCGTGGGCCGTCGCGGCGGGGACGGGCTGGGCCAGCGTGGCAAGCAGGTCTTGCACGCGGGCGGCGGCGGCATCGAACAGCGCATCGGGTTCGCCATCTTCGGTGAAGGCCAGCGCGAGGGCGGTGAGCGTGTGCTGGATGTTGTCGAAAATGAGCAGCGTATCGGGGATGACAAACTCGGCCAGCGGGCGTTCGGGCGGCAGCGGGTTGGGGACGCGCGATTCAAAGAAGTGAATCATCTCGTAGGTGCAATAGCCGACGAGTCCGCCGCAGAAGCGCGGCAGGCCGGGCAGGTGCGCCAGCTTGTAGGATTGAAGAAACTGGCGCAGGACGGCCAGCGGCTCCTGCCGGTGGGGGATGCGCTGCTCGGTGATGCCCTGCCGAATGACCACGTCGTTACGGAACACGGTGATGGTGGCGCGGGCGGTGACACCCATGAAGGAATAGCGCCCCCAGCGCTCGCCGCCCTCGGCGCTTTCCAACAGGAACAGACGGGGCTGATGCGGTGCCAAGCGCGCCAGCACGGAGACGGGAGTTTCGGTGTCGGCCAGGATGCGCACCCCGACCGGGACAACGGTGGCCGCCGCGCAATGGGCGCGAAACTCTTCGCGGGTTGGAAATGTATTGAGCAGCATAACGGTTCAGTCCTCGTTGGGGTTCAAATGGCCATGTTTCTACGAATAGAAACACAGGCGGGCGGGGTTGTCAAGCCCCGCCGACAAAATAAGCGGCGGGGCCGTCAGCCTTCCGCCGCGCTTTGGCGTTGATGGAAGCGGACGTGATAGAACAGATTTTCAATTTCGAAGGCGATGTTGATGTTCTGGATGAACAAGGCGGAGCCCGCCCTGAGTTGCACCGGGGAAAAGTTGAGCACGCCGCGAATGCCGGCGGCGGCCAATTTATCGAGCACTCCGGCGGCCGCTTTTTCGGGAACCGCCAGCACGGCCACCTGGATCTCCTGCTCGTGACAGAATGCCGCCAGTTGGCTGATGGGCAGGATGGGGATGGGCGTGTGGGCGGGATTGATTCGCGAAGGATCGTTATCGAACCCGGCCATGACCTGGATGTTTTCGTTGCTGAATCCTTTATAGTTCAGCAGCGCGGTGCCGATCTTGCCGCAGCCGACAATGATGATCCGTTGCAAATCGTGCGCCCCCAATAAATCGTCCAGGCGGCGCAGCAGCAGATCAATCGAGTAGCCGCCGCGCTTGTTACCCACCGCCAAACTGGCCAGCGAAAAGTCCTTGCGCACCAGCGAGGAGGACACACCGGCCGCGTCGCCGAGGTTGTCGGAAAACACGCGCGAGAGGCCCATGGACTTCAAACGCGCCAGAATATTTTTGTAGCGGACCAGACGTTTGATCAGGTCTTTTTGCGCATATAAATCGTTATCCTTCACAATAAGCCTCCCAATGTTCCGTAATATGTGACGAGCGGAACTTATATCGCACAAAACATCACATGTCAACCGGGCCTTGTGTCAGAAAAGTCTTGTCAGCGGACGCGCAAACTTTTAGATTTCCTCTCAATTTTGTGGAGGCGGCGATGGTAAACGTGACGCAAACCCCGGAGATCCAGGAAAAGCTGACGCCCGAGCTGGAGAAGTTTATTCAGCAATGGGTGGACCAGCCCGGCAGTCTGATTATGGTGCTGCACCGGGTGCAGGAAGAGTACGGGTGGGTGCCGCGGTCGGTGGCCTTCCAAGTGGCCGACCGGATGGGCATCCCGCTGGCGCAGGTGTACGGCGTGCTGACGTTCTACCATTTCTTCAAACTTCAGAAGCCCGGCAAATACCGGATCAGCGTGTGCATGGGCACGGCGTGCTATCTCAAGGGCGGGCAGGATTTGCTGCAAGAGCTGGAGCACATCCTCGGCGTGGGGATCAATACGGTGACGCCCGACGGGTTGTTCTCCGTGGAGGCGGTGCGGTGTCTGGGCTGTTGCGGGATGACGCCGATGATGAGCGTCAATGGCCACATGCACGGCAACATCAGCAAGGACGAAGTGGCCGGGATTCTGGCGAAGTATCGCGCCCAGGGATAGCGCGGCACGGCGGCAACGAGGCAGGACCAAAGGCGAGGCGAGGTGCAAGATGGCAAAATGGACAGCGGCAGAACTGAAGCAGTTTCGGGATGAGCAGCAGGCCATGCGGCGAACCCGCGCGGCGCATTCCCGGCACGTGGAGCTGATTGTGGGCATGGGAACATGCGGCATTGCCGCGGGCGCGCTGGAGACGCTGGCGGTGCTGAACGCGGAGCTGCAAAAGGCGGGCCTGCCGGATGTGCTGGTGCGGCAAACCGGCTGCATGGGGCTGTGCCATAGCGAGCCCACCGTGGAGGTGGTCATGAGCGGCATGCCCACCGTGGTGTACGGCAACGTGGATGCCGATGCCGCCCGCCAGATTGTGCATCAACATCTGGGCCGGCGCCTGCTGGTGAACGACCACATCTTTGACAAACCCGCCGCCGACATTGCGCGGATCTAGGGCAGAAGGGAACCACCATGGCAATCCAAACCTATTTACTGGTGTGCGGCGGGGCCGAGTGTCGGTCCACTCACGGCACGGAACTCTATCAGGCCCTGCAAAAGGAAATCGCCAATCAGGGCGTGCAGGCGGAGACGCAGGTGGTGCGCACGGGCTGTTTCGGTTTTTGCGCGCAGGGGCCGGTGGTCAAGGTGCTGCCCGACGGCACCTTCTACGCCAACGTCAAAACCGGCGATGCCCAGCAGATCGTGGCGGAACACGTCATCAAGGGCCGCCCGATTCAGCGGTTGATTTACGACACCAGCAAGAGCCATGAGTCGCTGCGGCTCGATGACCTGACAACCTATCAGAAGCAATTCCGGATTGTGCTGCGTAATTGCGGCGTGATTGATCCGGAAAAGATTGAGGACTACATTGCGCGCGACGGCTACGCGGCGTTGGCCAAGGCGCTCACCACCATGACGCCGGATCGCGTGGTCGAAGAGCTGCGCCAGTCGGGGCTGCGCGGGCGGGGTGGGGCGGGGTTCCCCACCTGGCTGAAATGGAAGTTCACCAAAGATGCCGCCAGCGATGAAAAGTATGTGGTCTGTAATGCGGACGAAGGCGATCCCGGCGCGTACATGGACCGCTCAACGGTGGAAGGCGACCCGCACTCCATTCTGGAGGCCATGACCATTGCCGGCTGGACCGTGGGCGCGCAGCACGGCGTGGTGTACATCCGCGCGGAATATCCGCTGGCCATTGCGCATCTGGAAACGGCGCTGAAACAGTCCCGCGAGCGCGGCCTGCTGGGCAAGAATATTCTGGGCACGGGATTCAATTTCGACATCGAAGTGCGGCTGGGCGCGGGCGCGTTTGTTTGCGGCGAGGAAACCGCGCTGCTGGCATCCGCCATGGGCGCGCGGGGCATGCCCATTCCGCGGCCGCCGTTCCCGGCGGTGTCGGGCCTGTGGCAAAAACCCACGGTGATCAACAACGTGGAAACCTATGCCAACATTCCGGTCATCATCCTCCGCGGCGGCGCGTGGTTCTCCAAGGTGGGCACCCCCAAGAGCCCCGGCACCAAGGTGTTTGCGCTGACCGGCAAAATCCATAACAGCGGCCTGATTGAAGTGCCCATGGGCACCACGCTGCGCGAGATTATTTATGACATCGGCGGCGGCATCCGCGACGGCAAAAAGTTCAAGGCCGTGCAGACGGGCGGCCCGTCGGGCGGCGTCATCACGGCGGCGGACTTGAACACGCCGATTGACTACGAGAACCTGCAAACCCTCGGCTCCATCATGGGCTCCGGCGGCATGATCGTCATGGATGAAGACGATTGCATGGTGGACGTGGCCCGGTTTTATCAGGAATTCTGCGTGGATGAAAGTTGCGGCAAATGCGCGCCCTGCCGCATCGGCACGCGCACCCTGCTGAACCTGCTGGAACAAATCACGGCCGGCAAGGGCTCCCTGCAGGACTTGGATAAAATCAGGGAAGTCGGCACGGCCATGCAAAAGGCCGCGCTGTGCGGCTTGGGCCAAACGGCCGCCAACCCGGTGCTGTCCACCATGACGTATTTTGCCGATGAATATGAGGCGCACATCCGCGATCACCGCTGCCCGGCCGGCAAGTGCAAGGCGCTGGTGACCTATACGATTGATACGGAGAAGTGCATTGGCTGCACGCTGTGCGCGCGGCGCTGCCCGGTGAATACCATCCGCGGCGAACGCCAAAAACCGCACGTCATTATTCAGGACAATTGCATCAAGTGCGGGGAATGTCTGCACGCCTGCAAGTTTGGCGCCGTAACCCGCAAGTGAGAGGGACAGGACGATGAAAATGGTGAGATTGACCATCAATGGCCACCCGGTGGAAGTTCCCGAAGGGGTCAACATTCTGAATGCCGCGCGCCAGGTGCAGGTGAAAATCCCGAGCCTGTGCTACCATCCCGACCTGCCGCCATGGGCGGCTTGCGGGATCTGCGTTGTGAAGGTGAAGGGCCTGAACAAACTGGTCCGCGCGTGCGCCGCCCCGGCCGCCGAAGGACAGGAGATCATCACGCACGACTCGGAGTTGTTTGCGATTCGCCGCACCATCATCGAGCTGATTTTATCCACGCATCCCGACGATTGCCTGCAATGCCCGCGGAACCAAAACTGCGAATTGCAACGCTTGGCCGCGGAGTTCGGCATCCGCGAAGCGCCCTATGGCAAGCGGTTGCGCGACCTGCCCGAAGATGATTCCACCGGCTCGCTGGTGCTGAATCCGGAAAAGTGCATCTTGTGCGGGCGCTGTGCCGCCGTTTGCCAGGATATGCAGGGCGTCTGGGCGTTGGAGTTCATCGGCCGCGGCGAGAATACCCGGATTGCCCCGGCGGCCGATGTGACGTTGAACGAGTCGCCGTGCATCAAGTGCGGACAATGTTCCGCGCATTGCCCGGTGGGCGCCATTTATGAACACAGCCACGCCCGCGAGGCCTATGCCGCGTTGCAGAATCCCGCCCTCCATTGCGTGGTGCAGATTGCCCCCGCCGTGCGCGTGGCGTTGGGCGAAGACTTTGGCTACCCGCCCGGCACCCTGCTGACCGGCAAGATTTATGCCGCGCTGCGTCGCCTGGGGTTTGACGCGGTGTTCGATACCAACTTCGGCGCCGACCTGACCATCATGGAAGAGGGCACCGAGTTTGTGGAGCGCTTTGTCCGCGGCAAAGGCGAGTTGCCGCTCATCACGAGTTGCTGCCCGTCGTGGACCGACTACATGGAGAAGTTTGCGCCGGACTTCATCAACAACTTCTCCACGGCCAAGTCGCCGCATGCCATGGTCGGCGCGTTGACCAAAACCTATTACGCCGAACAGATGGGCCTGGACCCGAAGAACATCTTCATGGTCTCCATCATGCCCTGCACCGCCAAGAAGTTTGAAATCCAGCGCAGCGGCGAAATGAGCAGCTCCGGGCAGCAGGACATTGATATTTCGCTGACGACCCGCGAACTGTGCCGCATGATCAAGAGCGCCGGCATTGACTTCCGTAATCTGCCCGAAGATGAGCGCGTGGACTCGCTATTGGGCGAGTATTCCGGCGCGGGCACCATCTTCGGGGTGACCGGCGGCGTGATGGAGGCCGCGCTGCGTACCGCCCATTGGGCGTTGACCCAGGAGCGGCTGCCGTCCATGGAGCTGAAAGATATTCGCGGGCTGGAAGGCGTCAAGGAGGCCA
>CAZNGD010000128.1:0-6386 GCA_964572295.1 uncultured Verrucomicrobiota bacterium | reverse complement strand
ATACGAGATTTCGCGGAGTGACTGGAGTTCAGACGTGTGCTCTTCCGAATCTCCCATCACCAGCCCCGACATCCGCGCCGGCATGGCCCTGATTATCGCCGCCCTCTGCGCCAAGGGCACCACCGTCATCGAACAAGCCGAGATGGTGGACCGCGGCTATGAGCGCATCGAGACGCGGCTGCGCGCGCTAGGCGCCGATATCCGCCGCGCCCGGTAGCCCCCCCCCTCCGCCTCACTCCTCCGGTTCCGGTCGCCGCCGCCGCGCTTTCTTGACCCCATGCTTCTTCTTGTCATCCACCATAATGGCCGTCTGCCGACGCGAACGCCGCCGCTTTTGCCGACGAATCTTTTCGCGCGCCTGCTGCCTGGCCGTTTTCTCTCCATGAACCTTCGCCGCCACTTTTTCGCATAACTCCCGCCGCGCTAAAAAGCGGTTCAACGCCTGCGAACGCTCCCGCCCGCAACGCACCTCACACCCGCTCGCGGCATGACGCAGGCAGACAATGGATGAAGTCTTGTTCGTCTTTTGCCCCCCCGGCCCCCCGCCGCGGATGAACCACTCCTCCACGTCCTCCTCGCGAATACCCAATTCGGCCATCCGCCGCTGCAGCGCCGTTTCTTTTTCAGGACTGACCGGATATTGGCCCATGGCTGGAAAATCCTAACCTGCCCCGACCAAAATGAAAGACAGAAAACCCAGTTCACTAATTACAATATGTGAAATCACTTATTGTAATATGTGAAATCACATATTGTAATTAGTGAACTAACGGAGCGGGGTGGCGGGCGTCGGATCGGGGACGGATTTTTCCGGTCAAGTGGCCGGGGGAGGGGCGCTGTTTTGTGCCAGAAGCGAACGCAATGGCGACAATTCGTGCAGGCGTAAGATGGATGCCCCGCCCAGCCATGCTGCCCGCGCCATGAGCGCACTGGCCTGATCGCGTTCCATATCGGGGTACAGATGGCGAACCACCCGCTTGCGGGAAAGACCAATCAAGAGCGGTTGGCCAAGAGCCAGCAGTGGATCCAAGTTGGCCAAAATGGCGGCATCTTGCGGGCGCGTCGTGCCAAAGCCGATCCCCGGATCCAATACGATTCGCTCGGGCGCAATGCCGATTTGGTCCATGCGGGCGGCCAGCCACTCGGCAATGGCCGCAGCGGGGCGGTCTTCTGCTTCCGGCAATTGGTGGGCCACGCCGTGCATCAACATAATCGGGAAGTTGCCCGCCCGCGCAAACTCCAACATCCCGGGACGCGTGAGTGCGGCCACGTCATTGAGAATCGTGATGCCACGGTCAAATGCCGCGCGGGCCACTTCCGGTTTGCTGGTATCAATCGAAATCGGAATGTGCAGTTTGCCGGCCAGCCGATCCAGCACGGGCAGCAGGCGGCGCAATTCTTCTGTCGCCGGAACGACATCGTGGCCGGGGCGGGTGGACTCCGCGCCGACATCCAGGATATGCGCGCCGTCCGCGACCAGTTTGAATGCCTGCTCTTCGGCCGCGCCAGGGTCCAGAAATTGTCCGCCATCGGTGAACGAGTCGGGCGTGAGGTTCAAAATCCCCATCAAAACGGGGGCGGGGGGGGCGGGCGCTGCCGCGGCTGAGGATTTTTCCACAGTGTGGAAAATATTTTTCCACAGTGTGGAAAAATCCGGTCGTTTTTTCCACGGTGTGGAAAACTTTTTTCCACGGTGTGGAAAAGTTGACTCGTTATTTTCCACAGTGTGGAACTTTTGGGGTCATTTTTTCCATGGTGTGGAAAATCTCCGTCGGGCGGTTACTCCGTGGCCGGGACGGGGGTGGGGGGGAGGGGCTCATTGCCTTCGGCCGCATCCTGGGCGGCATCGGCGGCGTTGCGTTCCGCTGCGGTGAGGATGCGGTCGTGCTTGAGGATGTCCTCCACGTCGCGGCCATCGAGCGTTTCGCGCTCAATGAGCAGCCCGGTCAGCAGGTCGAGTTTGGCGCGGTTGTGGGTGAGAATCTCCACGGCTTTTTGGTAGCATTCGTCAATGATCCGCTTGACCTCGGCATCAATTTTCCGGGCGGTTTCTTCGGACATTTCGTTGGTGCGCGATACTTCGCGGCCGAGGAAGAGCAATTCCTCGCGGGTGCCAAAGTGCTGGAAGCCGAGCAGGTCGCTCATGCCCCATTCCGTGACCATCATGCGCGCGATATGCGTGGCTTGTTTGATGTCGGAGGCGGCGCCGGTGGTGATCTCGCCAAAGCAAAGTTGTTCGGCAACGCGCCCGCCCATGGTGCCGGTAATCATGCCCAGCAATCGTGTGCGGCCTTCGGTGTAGCGATCCTTTTCGGGAAGCTGGAAGGTTGCGCCCAGCGCCTGGCCACGCGGGATGATGGTGACTTTATGCAACGGTTCGGCGCCGGGGGTGAGGGCGAGCACAATGGCGTGGCCGGATTCGTGACAGGCGGTCAGCCGCTTTTCTTTGTCGTCGAGCACCCGCGAACGGCGTTCACGGCCCCAGCGAACTTTGTCGCGGGCCTCTTCCAAATCTTTTTCGTGGATGGTTTCTGCGCCGCGGCGGGCGGCCAGAAGGGCGGCCTCGTTCATCAAGTTGGCGAGGTCCGCGCCGGAGAAGCCGGGCGTGCCGCGCGCGATGTTGCGCAACTGGACGGTGGCATCCAGCTTGACCTTGCGCGCGTGGATTTTCAGGATGGCCTCGCGGCCGATCAGGTTGGGCAGGTCCACCACAATCTGGCGATCAAAGCGGCCGGGGCGCAGCAGGGCCGGGTCGAGAACATCGGGCCGGTTGGTGGCGGCAATAATGATGACCCCTTCCTGCGTGTCGAAGCCGTCCATTTCCACCAGCAGGGCGTTGAGGGTTTGTTCACGCTCGTCATGGCCGCCCCCGATGCCGGAGAAGCGGGAGCGTCCCACCGCATCAATTTCATCAATGAAAATGATGCATGGCGCATTCTTTTTGCCCTGCTCGAACATATCGCGCACCCGGGAGGCGCCCACGCCAACGAACATTTCCACAAAGTCCGATCCTGAAATACTGAAGAACGGCACCTGGGCCTCGCCGGCGATGGCCCGGGCAATGAGCGTCTTGCCCGTGCCTGGCGGGCCCACCAGCAGGACGCCCTTGGGAATGCGTCCGCCCAACCGCTGAAACCGCTTGGGATCGCGCAGGAACTCGATGATCTCCTGCACTTCCTCGCGGGCTTCATCCGCGCCCGCCACATCCTTGAAGGTGATTTTATTGTTGTCGCGCGTCATGAGGCGCGCGCGGGATTTGCCGAAGTTGAACGCGCCGCGCGCACTGCCGGACATGTTGCGGTAAAAGAGAAAATAGATCAGCGCGAACACCAGCAAAAAGGGAACCGTGGACGACAGGATTTGCCACAACAGGGGGTTTTGCGGTTTGAACTCAAACGGCACCTTGGCGGCGGTCAGTTTTTCCACCAGATTTTCGGTGACCGGTGTTTCCACGCGGAACTGTTTGAATCCGAGATCCCCTTGCTCCTTGAGTTCGCCGCGAATATAGCTCTGGCCGGAAACCTCCATCACCACTTCGCACTTATTGATTTTGCCGTCCTTGAGCAGGGCGAGAAAGTCGGGGTTGTACGGCAGGCTGGTGGCCTTGTTGCTGTGTTGGGTGGCCAGTTGGAACACCGTGACAACCAGCGCAATGAGCAGGAACCAGGCCACCAGTGCGCGCATGGGCATGGGGGGGCGACGCTGGCCTTGGGGGTCTTTAGGATTTTGTTTAGAGTCCATGAGCGGTCATCATCCAATCGTTTCTAAGTGATACGAGTGGCCACCCTAGCATGACCCGGCGGCAGGGGCAACCCCGGCGCAGCCCGGCGCGTGTTCTTGGAATATCATTCCAAGGGTTCTGAAATGGTTAGTCGTTCGGCTGTCAGCTCGAGAGAAAAACGGGCGCTTTGGTGAGGAAAAAAACCATCCATGTTTTATAAACTCTGGATGACGCTATTGTTATGTTTGTCACAATAACGGATAAAAACGACATAATACCCGCGTGGATACAGGGGAATATGATTATGCGGAATTATCCAGAGTTTATAAACTCTGGATGGGGGTAGGAAAACTGATCATTGGATATCTGCCAATCCTGAAGGCGGCAGCGTGCCCCCAAAATGGGCCGGCAAGGGCTGGTGAGGGGGCGGGGAATCGGGTAGGATGGCGGGCTGTGAAGAAGAGGCGGCGCCCCAAAGTGGTTTTGTTTGATATTGATGGCACATTGCTGGATACGCATGGCCACGGACGGGAGGCGTTTATTCGCGGGTTGGCGAAGTTGACGGGGACGCGCGATGAGTTGGACTATATCTCGTTTGCGGGGAATACCGATCGCCGGGTGCTGGATCAGGTGATGGCTCGGCGTGGGGTGAGCTTGGGGGAGGACGAAATCGGATTGGTGTTTCGTCATGTTGCGGAAGAGCTGGCGGGCTTGTTGCAGGCGAATCCGGCCCAAGAAATCAGCGGGGTGCGCCAGTTGCTGGAGGGCTTGCAGGAGGGGGGGGCAAGGCTGGGGCTGGTGACGGGGAATATCAGAGATTGCGCTTTCCTTAAATTGCGGAGCGCGGGGTTGGCTAGTTATTTTTCGTTTGGCGGGTTTGGGGATTGGCACGCGGATCGCGCGGAGATCGCCCGGGCGGCGTTGGCGGAGATGGCGGGGCTGGGGGTGACGGCGGCGTGGGATGAGGTTTGCTTGGTGGGCGATACGCCAAATGACGTGCAAGCTGGTGTGGCGTTGGGGATTCCGGTGGTGGGGGTGGCGACCGGGCGGCATGGGGCGGGTGTTTTGCGGGAGGCGGGGGCGGCGCTGGCGGTGGAGAATTATGAGGACGTGCCGGGTTTGCTGGCGTGGCTGGGGCATGGGTAAGTCGCTTGACCCGCCGGGAAAATCGTGGAGAGTGAGGGGCGTATGAGAAAAACCAAGATTGTGTGCACGATTGGCCCGGCATCGGAATCGCCTGAGGTTCTGGGACGGATGATGGATGCCGGGATGAATGTGGCGCGGCTCAATTTTTCGCACGGGACGCACGCGGACCATGCGGCGAAGATCGCCCTGCTGCGGCGGATCGCCGATGAAAAGGGGCTGCCGATTGCCATTTTGCAGGATTTGGCCGGGCCGAAAATCCGGACGGGGGTGTTCGCTTGTGGCAGCATCGAGTTGCAAACCGGGGCGGAGTTTGTGTTGACGGCGCGCGATGTGCCGGGGGATGAGCATGAGGTGGGGCTGACGTATCCGGAGTTGCCGCAGGATGTGCAGGTGGGCGACCTCCTGTTGCTGGCGGACGGGGCGCTGGAGTTGCGCGTGGAAAAAGTGGAGGGGCCGGATATCCGCTGTCGCGTCATTTTGGGCGGCCGGTTGAGCAGTCACAAGGGGATCAACCTGCCTTCGCGGAGCATCCGCGCGCCGATTCTGACGCAGAAGGATTACGAGGATTTGGCGTTCGGTTTGGCGCAGGGGGTGGACTTTGTGGCGCTGTCGTTTGTGCGCGCGGCGGCGGATATCGAAGTGGCGCGGGCGTACATGCGCGCGCAAGGCCGCCTGCGGCCGATTATTGCCAAAATTGAAAAGCATGAGGCGTTGCAGGAGTTGGACAACATCATTGCGGCGGTGGATGGCGTGATGGTGGCGCGCGGTGATTTGGGCGTGGACATTCCGCCGGAGAAGGTGCCCACCGCGCAGCGGTTAATCATCGAAAAGGCCAACTTTGCGGGCAAGCCGGTGATTACGGCCACCCAGATGCTCAAGAGCATGACGGATGCGCCGCGGCCCACGCGAGCGGAGGTGACGGATGTGACCAACGCGGTGCTGGAGGGCACGGATGCCGTGATGCTGTCGGAGGAAAGCGCCATGGGGAATTATCCGGTCGAGGCGGTGGCGACCATGGCGCGGATTGTGGCGGAAGCCGAAAAGGGGTTTTTGCGCGCAGCCTGGTGGCAGCGTCTGCAACAGGTGCAGACGGCGGATGCGTCGGAGGCGCTGACCCGGGCGGCATGCGCGCTGGCGGAGACGATCCAGGCCAAGGCGCTGGTGATTGCCACGCAAACGGGCGGCACGGCGAAGCTGGCCGCCAAGACGCGCCCGGCGCAGCCGATTTTGGCGGGCACGACGGAGCGGGACGCCTTCCGCTGTTTAGCGTTGGTGCGCGGCGTGCAGCCGATGCTGATTCAGCCGGTGGGCTTGCTGATCAATTTGTTTGCGGAGCTGCATCGTGCGGCGAAGGCCACCGGGGAGGTGACTCCCGGCGATTCCGTGGTCTGCACCGCCGGCTTCCCGTTGGGCAAAACGGGCGCGAGTAATCTGATCAAGGTGGAAGTGGTGCCGTGAAGCGCGGCGCGCGCGAAGGCCCCGCCGGGTCAGGCATTGCCAAGCGCGGGTGGCACAGGTA
>CAZNGD010000127.1:0-6415 GCA_964572295.1 uncultured Verrucomicrobiota bacterium | reverse complement strand
CGGGTATTGAACTTCCTGTCGTTCAGCATTGACGGCCGCATTCCGTGCCGCCTACCATGCCACGCATGAATGCGCTCCTTCCGGCCGGCTCCAAAGCCATTTCTCGCCCCTTGCAACCCGGCGCGCAAAAGCCCCCCCCACTGGTAGCAGGTTGATCCACCCGGCGGCATTCAGCGGTGAAAATCAGGGCGACATTCATCGGTTACGTTCTGCTCGCCGCCGGGCTCGTCGGCTGGATTGCCACGGCGCGGCAGCACAACCAACGCGCGGGCGAAGCCGTGGCGCAATGCGAAGAGGCCATCCGGCAATTTCTGGCGGCAGAACTCGGGATTGCCGCGCTGTTCACGTTGGATGATCCCCAGGCCCGGGACATCATCTCGGGCCGCGCCGCCCTGGCCCCAGGGACCGTGGCGACTGAAAAAGAAGACCGCTCCGGGCGTCAGTTCGATGGCCGCGAGCAGACGTGGCTGGCCTGGCCTCTGCCATGGGATATGCTGGGGTCCAATTTCACCCTTTCCACTTGGATCTGTCTGGAGGAGCCGGAGCGGGACCAGGACATTATCGGCGGCGCATACGTCACGTTACAAACGGGGTTGCGCTACGAAAACGGGCGGATCTTTTTCGACGTGCCGGCCAAAACGCGCCAGAGCGTCAGCTACCCATTCACCCGCCTCGGCGAGTTTGTACATCTTGCGGCCAGCGTGGATATGGCATCCGGCCGCATGAGCCTGTACGAAAACGGCGAGTTGAAAGCGACCGGACCCGTGAAAGAGGTCCTCTGGCCGCCACTCAATTTGTGCGCGGGCAAAACCACCTGGTACGTGGTGCGGTCGCCGTTTTGCGGCACGATCTCGGAAACCGCGCTCTGGACCCGCCCGCTATCCGCCGCCGAAATTCAAACGCTGAGCAGCGGGGAGGGGAGCCTGCTCGCAACCCACGTTCCCCGCGCGCTCCGGTGGCGCTATCGGCTGGCCAAACAGTGGCGCGCGGCAACGCAAGCCTTCTGCACGGTGCAGAATGTGTTGGATCCGCGCCTGTGGCGCGCCACGGAAAAAAGCATCTCCGGGCTGCCGGCCATCCGGCTGGTGTTGAGTGACAAGGACCGCAAGTATTTCCTCAACGCCCATGAGCAAAGCCGCCGTTCGGGCCGACGGCTACACCAAGCCGCCAAGCCGCGCCGTGTTCACGCGCTGGCCGCAGGCAGCATGCTGTCCGCCCAGTTATGGCTGCACGGCAGCGACACCGCCTATGCGGACTCCATTCGCCCCGGGTTTGTGCTGGAATATGAGGCCGGGGGCGCCTTCGACGGCTGCACCCGAATCCTGCTGCAACCGCCCGAGGCGAGCGGTTTTCTGGAGCCTTTTGTCATTTCCCGTCTGGAACGCCACTTTGGAATCCCGCAGGTTCGGGACGGCTTGTGCCGGCTTTATATCAACAACACGCTGGTCGGGATTTACCGCTACTCGGATCATCGCCACAACGGCATTATGCCCGGCGACTACCGCCGGGCCGCCGAACCGCTCATCCGCGCCAAAGCCACGTGGAACGTGATGTTCAACACGCATCCATTCAAGCCCGCGCTGCGCATCAAGTCGCGCCATTGGCCCGGCACCCCGGCGTTGTTGGACGCGCTTTTTGAAGAGGTCAAAAAAGAGTATCGGCCGCTGTTGCTGCGTGATTTTCAGAGCCCCCTCAGCTCGCGCGAGATTCGCCGGCAGCTACGAAACAACTACTATGATCTGCAGGGACTCATGCACCCCGCCTGGGCCGCCGGCACCCCGGCGCGGCAAATGGCGGATTTTCTGGATGAGTATCTGGTGCTCGGCTCCAACCGGTCGCCGTTCTATCTGGAATCGGACCTGGAGTTGGCGGTGTATCAAGTCGCGGACGCCTCCTTGGTGTGGGAAAGCTCCGCCCCGCAATGGATCTCCACGGCCGGCAAAGTCCACCGTCCCACCGCCGCCGCGCCCCAGGAAGTGATGTTGACCGCCGTCATTCAGGATTCCCACCAAACCATCCGGAAAGACCTGCGCTTCCGGGTGATGCCCCGCGACATCACCCTGCCGGCGGCTTTTCTGACCGTCACGGATGTTCTGGCGAAGGATCGCCGGGTGGATGCCTTGATCGAATGGGCCGATCCCACATCCGGCATCCGCCGCCTGCGCGCCACCCAAGCACACCGCGCCGGAGTCAATCACCGCGGCAACACCAGTTACTGGGGCAACAAGAAACTGCTGTCCATCAAAACCGATGCCCCCCATGGGGTTTTTGCTGACCCGCGGGATCGGGTGCTCAAAACCATCAACGCGCGGCAGGATCCTTCATTTTTGAACAACGGGTTGGCCTACAGTTTGTTCCGCGAGTTTGCCGCGCCCGGGGCGCCGCGCTACGCGCCGCTCGTCCGGCCCGGCGAGGTGTTTGTGAACGGCCACTATTACGGCCTCTTCGAGTTCTGCACCCGGATTGATGAGCGCCTTCTGGGCGAAACGCCGTGGGATGGGGCGGGGACTCCCAATATCTTCGTGTACCGCCACGAAAGCGCGCCGCCGCGCGCGCACCCTTTCCGGGTGTCCAGACCCCGGGGCGCCACGCACGCCTGGCATGAACCGCTGGATCAACTTCTCGCGGACTTCAAGAAGGCGGACTGGTTGCCGCGCATGTCGGCGCAGCACGACATCAGCAGCCTCATGGACTTGCAAATCCTGATCAATTTCATGCAAAACCGCAACGGCTATCCGTTTCCATTCGCCATGCACGATGCGTTGGTGTACGACACCGCCCGCGAACAGTTTTTCCATGTGCCATGGGATTTTGACCGTCCGAATATCCACCCCTGGGAGTGGTTGGCCAACAACATGATGCGCCGCATGGAACACGAGAATCCCGAATACATGCCCGCCCTGGCGGCCCGGTGGTTCGCGCTGCGCCAAACGGTGCTGTCCGACCACGCCTTGGAGCGCCGCATCCAAACATTGCGCGAACCCATTGCCGCGTATGTCCACTGGGATTACGAGCGCTGGAATTACGGCTCCGGCGTGACGCACCGGCGACACGTGCAACACGTCCAAACCGCGCTGCGCAACAGCGCCGCCGCCATGGATGCCGCCCTGAAAAAATGGCTGACCCGCCCGCCCGCCCACGCCGCAAATGGGGCGCGCCAGCGCATTTGATGAAAATGCCCTAAGTGGTGAGGGCGAGCATCCGGTCAATGGACTGCTGGGCGCGGCGGCGGATGTCCTCGGGGACGGTGACTTCGTGGCGCAGATGTTGGAGCGCGGCGAGGGTGTCTTCGAGCGTGATCGTGGCCATGTAGGGGCAGCGATGGCTGCACAGCCGAATCATTTCCTTGTCCGGATTTTCGGCGGCGATGTTGTCGGCCATCGAGCATTCGGTCATCAGGAAGTATTGCGGCGCGGGATGATTCTGCACAAAGCGCACCATGGCGGACGTGCTGCCGGAGAAATCGGCGGCCTCCACCACGGCGGGCGGGCATTCGGGATGCGCCAGCACGACGGCTTGCGGAAACTGCCGCCGGACGTTTTCCACATCCTGCACGCCGAACAGATCGTGAACCTCGCACTTGCCGTGCCAGCCGATGAAGGTGTTGGCGCCGGGGCAGGCGGCGGCGGCTTGCTCCGGGAAAATCACGGTTTTGCCGGTTTCGCGCGCGACATTGCGGGCAAGGTATTCATCCGGAATAAAAATGACCGTGTCCGTGTCGAGGCTGGCCACGATTTTGGCGGCACTGCTGGATGTGCAGCAGATGTCGGTCTCGGCTTTGACGGCGGCGTAGGTGTTGATGTAGGCGACGACCGGGACGCCGGGAAATTGGGCTTTGAGGCGGCGCACGTCGTCGGCGGTGATGCTTTCGGCCAGCGAGCAGCCGGCCTTGGTGGAGGGGATGAGGACCGTGCGCGTCGGGTTGAGAATCTTGGCGGTTTCGGCCATGAACTCCACGCCGCAAAATACAATGACCTGGCGATCGGCCTTGACGGCCTCGCGGCATAGCTCCAGCGAATCGCCGCGAATGTCGGCCACGGCGTGATAGAGCGCCGGCTCCATGTAGTTGTGGCCCAAAATGACCGCATCGCGCTCGGTTTTCAGCCGGTTGATCCGGGCGGCCAGCTCGGCTTTGGCCCGGATTTCAATTTCCGGCACCAGATGGCGCAAGTGCTGCATCATCCACGCCTCGATGGCGCGAACATCCGTGCTTTGCGAAATGGGATTGGTTTTCATGGCCGACTCCAGCGATATCCCGCATACTCTACATTTTGATGGGATTTTTGACAAATCATGTTCATCCGGCTAGGTTGTGCCGAGCGCGTCCCTGCCGGCGCGGTCCATCCAAAGGAAAACCATTATGCCCACGACTGAAGCCATCCTGAACGCCTTGCGCGCGGTGATTGACCCCGATTTCGAAAAAGACATCGTCACGCTGGGGTTCGTGAAGGATTTGGTGTGCCGCGAAGGCGCGGTGTCGTTCCAAATAGAACTGACCACGCCGGCCTGTCCCATCCGCGACCAATTCAAGGAAGAAGCCGCGCGCGTGGTCAAGGCCGTGCCGGGGGTGACGAGCGTGGCGGTGACCATGACCGCGCAGGAGCGGCCCATGCGCAAACTGGAGAAGGGGAGCGGCCTGGCCAAAACCACGTGCCTGTTGGCGGTGACCTCCTGCAAGGGGGGGGTGGGCAAGTCCACCGTGGCCGCCCTGCTGGCGGTGAACCTGGCGCGCCGCGGCTTCCGCACCGGCTTGCTGGATGTGGATATTTTCGGACCTTCGGCGCCCACGCTGTTCAATCTGCACGAGAAGGGGCTGGATACCACCCCGGACGATTACATCGTGCCGCGCCAGTGGGAAAATCTGAAGGTGATGTCGTTCGGCTTTGCGCTGGGTGATGAGCCGGCCGTGATGCGCGGGCCGATGGTCTCCGGCCTCGTGCAGCAATTTTTGCATCAGGTGGCGTGGGAGGAATTGGATTACCTCATTCTGGATTTTCCGCCGGGCACCGGCGATGTGCAGTTGACGATTTCGCAATCGGTCCAGTTGGATGCCGCCGTGATTGTGACCACGCCGCATGAACTCTCGCTGGCGGATGTGCGCAAGGGCATCCAGATGTTCGCCAAGGTGAATGTGCCGGTGTTGGGCGTGATTGAAAACATGGCCTATTTCCAGTGTCCGGGCTGCGGCGAGCGGCACGAGATTTTCGGCCCGTCCGGCACGGGGCGGCTGCATGAGCGCTTCGGCCTGGAGAATCTGGCGGTGCTGCCCGTCCGAACCGCGCTGAGCGGGCGGCTGGCCGACATGGCCGCCGCGCCGGAAGCCGCCGCCGCCACCGATGCCGTGATGCGCGCGCTGGGGCGGCAACTGATGGCGCGTCCCGAACGGCCCCAGCCGGTCGCCACGCCGACCCATATTGAGCTGCACTGGGGCGGGGGCCGCATCGAACGGGTGGCCAACCGCGAATTGCGCCTGGCCTGCGCCTGCGCCCTCTGCGTGGACGAAATGAGCCGTGTGCCGCTGCTGGATCCGGACACCGTGCCGGAGGACATCTACGCCGAGGAAGTGTGGACCATCGGCAACTACGCGCTGGGCATTGCGTGGTCGGACGGCCACGCCACCGGCTTCTTCCCCTTCCAGACCATCCACCAGATTGCGGAGGCTTCCCCGGCGGAGTAACGACCGCCCCGTTGGCCAGCGGCGGGACTCGCGCCGCCCCCCGGTTTTACCGGGCTGGCGCCGGAAAAATGCGGCCGGTGATTTGCGCGACGGCCATCGCGGGCCTACATTGGCCTGAACCACCGGAACAAAAACCATGGCGAACAAGATACCAGTTGAGCAGCTTGAACAGCGCGGCCGCGGCTATAAATACGGCTTTGAGACGGTCATTGAGCAGGACACCTTCCCCAAGGGCCTGAACGAAGACATCGTGCGCGCGATTTCGCAGCGCAAGGGCGAGCCGGATTTTCTGCTGGAGTTCCGCCTCAAGGCCTACCGCTGGTGGCAGCAGCAGCCCGCGCCCACATGGGCGGCCGTGGAGTTCCCGCCGATTGATTTTCAGGACATCCGGTATTTCTCCGCGCCCAAGTCCCTGGCCCGGCCCGTCAACGAAGCGGGCGAGGTGGACCCCATTCTCGTGCGCACCTTCCAGCGGCTGGGCATTCCGGTGCGCGAGCAGGAGCGCCTGACCGGCGTGGCCGTGGACGCGGTGTTTGACAGCGTTTCGGTCGGCACCACCCACCAGAAAATGCTGGCGGAACACGGCATTATTTTTTGCTCGTTCTCCGAAGCCGCGCGGAACCATCCCGCGCTGGTGCAAACATATCTCGGCAGCGTTGTGCCGCCGACCGACAACTTTTACGCCGCGCTCAACTCGGCGGTCTTTTCCGACGGCTCGTTTGTGTACATTCCGCCGGG
>CAZNGD010000126.1:0-6445 GCA_964572295.1 uncultured Verrucomicrobiota bacterium | reverse complement strand
CAATGCGCGGCAGGCCGCGCGGACGGCGTGGAAGCCGTCCCTCCAAAAATCCTGAAGTCTGACCTCTGCCGCCGCGCGTTCCGCGTGGCGGCGGCGGCTAGTTGTGCGGGGTGGTGAACCAGTCCCAGGTGGCGCGCAAGCCGTCGGCGAAGGTGTGCGCGGGTTGCCAGCCGAGTTCCTGGCGGGCGCGGGTGGAGTCGGCTTGCGAGTCCTGGATATCGCCGGGTCGCGGGGGGGCGAATTGCGGCGCGTAGGGCTGCCCGGCGAGGGAGGCGATTTGGCGGGCCAAGTCGGCAATGGAGAGTCGTTGGCCATAGGCGATGTTATAGACCTGGCCGGCGGCGGTGGCGGGGGCGGTGAGGCAGGCGAGGTTGGCGCGCACGATGTCGGCCACGAATGTGAAGTCGCGGGTTTGGGAGCCATCGCCGTAAAGGGTTGGCTGGCGGCGGGTGTGATAGGCGCGCATGAAGAGCGGGATGACGGCGGCGTAGTGGGAGGCGGGGTCTTGGCGGGGGCCGAACACGTTGAAATAGCGCAGGGCAAAAAAGGGCAGGCCGTAGAGGCTGTGGAAAATGCGGCCGTAGTGTTCGCCCGCAAGTTTGGAGAGGGCGTAGCCGGTCAGGGGGGCGGGCGTGGCGGTTTCGCGGGTGGGCATTTCGGGCGAGTCGCCATAGACCGAGGCGGAGGATGAAAAGATGAAGCGCTCGATGCCGGCATCGCGCGCGGCGAGCAGCACGTTCAGGGTGCCGGTCACGTTGATTTCGTGGGTGGTGACGGGGTCTTCGACGGAGGCTTGCACGGAGGCCAGCGCGCCGATGTGGAAGACGTGGCGCACGTCGCGCATGGCGGCGCGGACGGCGGCGGCATCGCGCAGGTCGGCGAGCACAAAGTCCACGCGGTCGGCGACGGCGGCGAGATTTTCGCGGTGGCCGGAGGAGAGGTTATCCAACACGCGCACGCGGGTGCCATTCTGCACGAGGCGCTGGACGAGGTTGGAGCCGATGAACCCGGCGCCGCCGGTGACCAGGCTATAGTCGGCGCGGGTCATGCTCAACCGCCGCCCAGCGAGCTGGAAAACTGGGGCAGGGCCAGGGGCCAGATGCGGAGCCAGAAGGTGTAGTTGTCGTCGCCGTTGGCGGCCTGTTCGGGCCGGACGCGCACGCCGAGGCCGATGCCCAGGCAGCGGGTGCGGTGAATAACGAAGTAGGAATGTTCCTCAACTTGCGAGGCTTCGAGGTCCATGCGGGCGTAGATGCGGCCGGACCAGCGCTGTTCGGGGAAGAGCACGAGGTCGCCGGCGATGGTGTCGCGCGAGTCGCGTTTGTAGCGGTAGTCCACGCCGAACGAGAAGATGTCCTCCTGCGAGACTTGCGCCTGCGTGGTGAAGGTGCGGATGCTGCTGTCGCGGGTGTCGTATTCGCCGTCGAAGTCCCAGGAGAACCACGAGAGCAGGCGGGTTTCCACCTTGAAGCCGATGTCGTTGAGCGTGCGCTCGGATTCATCGGGGTCCATCAGCAGGGTGGTGAAGATGTCGGCGAAGACCAGGTCGTGGGTGCGGTAGTTGCGTTTGGTTTGCAGGTAGTTGCGCAGGCCGAGGCGCAGGTCGTTGCGTTCATTCAGCCGGTCCACGGAATCGAATTGCCAGAGTTCGGAAGGCAGGACGTTGGGTTCAAAGCGCAGGGTATAGTCCGCGTAGGGTTCGATGATGTGGCGCAAGTCTTCATCTTCCTGGATGCCGGTGGGGCCGTCATAGAGGTCGCCATAGGCCTTGAAGGACGTTTCCGCGCCGATTTCCGGCAGGCTCCGCCACACGGCGGAGTCGTCCGACACAATGGTTTCCAGACGGTTGGTGGTGCCGATGACCTGGCCGCTGTCGTTGGTGACGGCGATGACGTTGGTGACGGTGGTGGTCGCGAGCGTGTCGGAGTAGAACGTGCCGCGATAGCCCGCGCGCGGGATCAGGCTGAGGAAGCCGAAGTGGCGGCCGGGCCAATAGAGCATGTGGCGGGTGTCGAAGCGGAAGGAATCATAGCGTTCCTTGGGCGAGCCGGCGGGATAGACGCGGCTGAGGTAACTCAGGGTGTTGGCGCCTTCGTAATAGAGCGGCGTGTCGAAGATTTGCTGGCGGTTGAAGTTGAGGAACACCTCGGGCAGGCGGTCCACGTTTTCATAAAAATCATTCAGGCGCAGGTTCAGGAGCACGCCTGCGGTGTAGTGGTCGCCACGGTGCGAGAGCACCACGCGGTTTTCGGGCTGCACATTCTTTTGATATTCGTCATCGAAGAAATCGTTGAGGAGCCACGGGTCGCTGACGTAATTGAGCTCGGTGATCAGGTAGTCGCGGTCGGTGACGTTGTGCCGGTCGCGCAACTGAATCCAGTAGCGGTTTTCGTCCATGAGGTCGGCGCGCTCCTTTTGTTGCTGTTCGTCGTGCCAGGGGCGGCGATCGTTGGCGTAATAGAGGCGCAGTTGGCCGGCGTAGTCGCCTTGGCGGGGGTCCTTCCAGACGAGGTCTTCGCCGATGCCCAGCCCGCGTTTCTGGCGAATATCCACATGGGTGCGGGTTTTGAAGACATCGTTGAGCGGCTGGTTGTAGGTGGTGAGGAGGAACGGCCCGTTATCCGAACTCCAGCCGGGGGTGAACTCGAACTTGGCCAGCTCTTCGAGATTGGCGCGCACGTAGGGGAACCAGAAGAAGGGCACGGGCCCGAACTGGAAGCGCACATTTTTGGCGCGCAGAATGTTGTTATCCTCCAGCGAGGCGGAGCTGGCCCGCACGGAGTATTCCGGGTGCTGGGGGTCGCAGGTGGTGAGCATCACGCCCTGGAGCTCCATCATGTTGAGCGACAGCCGGCGCGAGTCGGTGGCGGTGACATGGTACGGCGGCGCAAACACGGTGAACGCGCCGAAGTCACCCTGCCCCGTGCGGAAGTTATACGTTGCTTCCTCGCCGCGCCAGGTGTTGCCCTGAAACTGGATGAGGATGTTGCCGCGCGCGTGGACCTGCTGGGCGGCGGTATCCACCTCGGCGTAGTCGGCGGAGACGGAATCGGTGCCGCGGGTCACCTCGACATTGCCGCGCGCAATGACCAGTTGGCGAACGCCGTCGTAGGAGAGGTCATCGGCCTTCACATCCACCAAGCCGGACCAATCGGCGGCGGCCGGGGCCGCCACCGGGGCGGCTGGCGCGGCGACGGCAGGCGCAGCCGCCGGTGCCGTGGGGGCGGCGGGTGCGGCGGGAGCGGGGCGCGGCGCGATGGTCGGCGCTGGCTGCCGGGCCGGCGCCGGGGCGTGGTGCCAGTGCACGGCTTCTTCGCTCTCCGGGCGGGAGGGCGCGATGCGCGGCGTCTGCTGGGCCTGGGCCGCAATCCCCATCAGGGCGGTCAACAGGCCGACGCGCGCCAAATGGCCGGCGATTGGGGCAACCACATGGTGCTGAAAATGATTTTGCATTTGGCGGGCAATCTAACAGTCGCGCCCAAGCTGCGCCAAGTGCAATCTCAACGGGGGCAATCCGAACGGCTTGCGCAAGGCCGCGCCCGGGCGCGCGCGGTCAGCGTGGATCATTCAGGCTGGGCATCCGGCGGGCGCGGCAGGGTCGCCGCCTGCGCCAGGCGGCGCGCCGGGGTGGGCATTTTATACAGCAGCAGCACCTGCCACCACGCGGCATCCACCGCAAACGGCTCGCGCGCGAACTCGTGGCGCAGGCAGGTTTGCAGCGTATGAATGCCGCCCACATGGCGCAGCGCGAAGCGATCCGCGCGCAGTTCGCCGCAGCGGCCAATGGCATGCACCACCACCCCCGCCGCCGCCGCCAAGCCGAACAACGCCACAACCCAGAACGGCAGCATGGCGGGATGGATGGCCTGATGGCCGCGCGCGCGCGCCAACGCGGCCACGATGCGTCCCCCACCCCAGAACACGCCAGCGGTCAGCGCGAGATGCAGCGCGTGCATGGCCAGGGCCGCGTGGCGTTGGTGCCACCCCATGAGCCGCGCCGCCAGAAACACCAGCTCGTGCCGCTCCAGTTCGCGCCACGCGCGCGCGGTGAACACCACCTGCCGCCGCCGCCCCCACCCGGCCAGTTGCGCAGCATCGAGATCATCCTGATAATCAAAGTTCCACCACGACGCGCCGGTAATCTCCAACCCGGCGAGCGCCCCCACCCGCCGCAGCTCCGCCAGCAATTCCGCGTCGGCAATGGGCACGGGCGGGCGAACCTTGGGCAGCAGCCAGGCGGGCCCCAGCTCCCCCAGCCCGCCGACGAGCAGCGCATACAGCAACGTGGCCACCAGCCACCACGTATTCGGCAGCAGCGCATGCAGCGTGAAAAGCCCGGCAAAGGCGCTGGTCAGCAGGCCGATTTCCAGCAGCATGCTCACGAGGTAGCCCCGCAGCCAGGGGCCAAACTCGCCCTGAAAATGGCCGTAGGCGCGCGCGATGGAATAGTCCGCCAGCACGGAAAGCGGGAACAGCAGCACTTCGTAGCCGGCGACCGCCAGCGCCGTCACGCCCGCGCAAATCAACGGCCACGACCACGGAAACGTGAAGCGGGAGGCCAAGCCGGACGCGACGGCTTCCGCCAGGCCCGACAGCCAAAACGCTGCGGCGGCGGCAAACAGCAAAGCAAAACGCAACAGGAAGAGTTGCGCCTGAATCCGATCATAGGCGCGGGCTTGCGATTCTTTTTCTTCGTTATACCAAGCCGTCATGGCCGGGAGCGCGGGATCAGGTCAAATCACCGAGGTGGAGCATTTCCAACAGCCGCGACAAATCTTCGTTGTCGAAATACTCAATGACAATCTGCCCCATGGCGCGTTTGCCATCCGGCGCCAACCGGGCGGGAGTCAGGGTGACTTTGGTTCCCAACTCCTGCTGCAGGCGGTCGGCCAGAAACTTTAATTGCCGGGCGCTTTGGTCACTGGCCGGTGGCTTGCCGGGGGATTCCGGGCGTTTGGCGGCGGGTGTGGGACGGGCCAGTCCCGCCACCAACTTTTCGAGCGCGCGCACGGAAAGCCCCTGCGCGATGACGCGCGCGGCCAGCAAGTCGCGGTTTGGCGCCGCCACCCCCAGCAGCACCTTGGCGTGGCCCGCCGATAACGTCCCGGCGGTCAACGCGCCTTTGATGGCGGCGGACAATTCCAACAGGCGCAACGCATTCGCCACGGTGGCGCGCGCCTTGCCGACGCGCCGGGCCACCTCTTCCTGCGTCAGGCTGGCGGCTTGCATCAAATCACGATAGGCCTCCGCCTCTTCGATCAGGTCCAGGTCCGCCCGTTGCAGATTCTCGATCAGCGCCATCTCGCGCGCCTCGATATCGTTCACGTCGTGCAGCAGCGCGGGGATTTCCGCCAGCCCCGCCAACTGCGCGGCGCGGAAGCGGCGTTCGCCGGCAATCAGCTCAAACGCATCGGCCACCGGGCGCAGCCAGACCGGTTCCAGCACGCCCTTTTCGCGGATGGAATGGGCCAACTCCTGGAGAGCCTCGTCCGCGAAGGTGCGCCGGGGCTGCCAGGCGCCCGGCTTGATTTTCTGCACCGGCACGCGGCGTACCTGCGCAACGCCGGGCGGTGTCGCCGCGGCCGCTGGCGCCGCCGGGCGCGCAGGTGGCGGGCTGCTGGCCACAGCCCGCGGGCCACTGCCCTTGATCAGCGCGTCCAAGCCCCGGCCCAAGCCCCTTTGTTTTGGATGAGTTGCCATATTTTTTCTTTCTACCCCAAAGCGGGCGGGGAATCAATACCCGGCACTTCGGCATTGCCGATTGCACGATTGCATCCTATGCTGGCCCCACCATGAACAAGACTGCAACGGTTTTTCTGTGGCTGGCGGCCGGACTACTGGCCGTTGTGCCCGTCCTGTCGGCTCAAACCATCGTGCGCGTCACGGGCGACCCGGTCAATCTGCGGGCCAAGGACCTGCTCACGTCCGAAGTCGTGACACAGGCCCACTACGACGACCGGCTGACGGCCTACCAAATCGGCGAGGAGTGGGTGTGCGTCGGCGCGCCAGCCAGCGCCGAAGCCTGGGTCATGCAAACCTACGTGCAAACCCCCGCCAACACCATCGGCACCAAACGGGTCAACGTGCGCGCCGGGCCGAGCATCAACTATAATGTGCTGTGCACCCTGGACCTGGGCGCGCCGGTCAAACCCACCGGCACCGTGCAAGGCGATTGGCTGCAAATCGAACCGCCCGCCGAAGCCCGCGTGTGGATTCACCGCGACTATGTGGAGGTGCTGAGCAATGCCGCCCCGGCCGTGGCCGAGGTGGCCGAAGCCAAGCCCGCCCCCGCCGCGAAAACAAGCCGCCGCAAAAAGGCCGCGCCCGATGCCGATGCCGCGCCCCAGTTGACGGTCCCGCCCGCCGATACGCCGCCACCCCTCCCCACCCCGGTGATTACCGCGTCCGTGCCGGAAACCGATGACACCGTGCGCTCGATTCCCGT
>CAZNGD010000125.1:0-6465 GCA_964572295.1 uncultured Verrucomicrobiota bacterium | reverse complement strand
TGATCTTCAACATGAGCGTGGGCTATAATCTCGAAGGCATCCTCAAGCCCAACGTGCAAAGTTTTCTCAACCGCATGGCCGATGTGGGCCCGGAGTTGGAGGCCATCGTGGCCGCGGTGGCCAAGGTGTATCCCGCCGTCAAGGACCTCGCCATTCCCCGCCGCCTCTCCGACAACGTCACGCTCTCCACCATGCACGGCTGCCCGCCGGACGAAATCGGCCGCATCGCCGCCTATCTGATTGAAGAGCGCGGGCTGCATACCAACGTCAAACTGAACCCGACCCTGCTGGGTCCCGAGGACCTGCGCGGCATCCTCAACCGCGACCTCGGCTTCCGCCAGATCACCGTGCCCGATGAAGCCTTCGGCCACGATCTCAAATATCCCGATGCGCTGAACATTCTGAATGACCTGCGCGCGCGCGCCGCCCAAAAGGGCGTGCAGTTCGGCGTCAAGTTGTCCAACACCCTCGAGGTGATCAACCACCGCCGCGTGTTCGACCAGAAGGAAAAGATGATGTACCTGTCCGGGCGCCCGTTGCAGGCCATCACCGTCAATCTGGCGGCCAAGCTCGCCCAGGAGTTCCGTGGCGATTTGATGATGTCCTATGCCGGCGGCGCGGATTGCTGGAATGTGGCCGACCTGCTCGCCTGCGGCATGACCACCATCACCACCAGTTCCGATCTGCTGCGCCCCGGCGGCTACTTGCGGACGCTGCAATACATTTCCGAAACCGCCGTGGCCATGCAGAAGGCCGCTGCCCCGGACCTGCGGGCATTCATTCTCGCCAAGGCCGGCGGCAAGACAACCGACGTACAGGCCGCCGCGCTCGCCAATCTGGTCGCCTACGCGGCCACCGTGCGCCAAAGCCCGCTCTATCAGCGCGACACCTATGTGCGCCAAGTCACCAAAACCTCGCGCCCGCTGGGCCTGTTCGATTGCGTCAAGGCGCCCTGCGTGGACATTTGCCCCATCAGCCAGGACGTGCCCGCCTATATGCAGGCCGTCAAGGATGGCCAGTTCGACGAGGCCGCCGCCATCGTGCGGCGCGACAACATGATGGGCGCCTCCCTGGGCCGCGCCTGCGATCACATTTGCGAAACGCCCTGCTCCCGCGTGCACTACGATCTGCCGCTGGCCATCCGCGAAATGAAGCGGTTCATCATGGAAACCGGCCGCGATCCGGCCCTCCAAGTGGGCGCCAAGCGCCCCGGCAAGGTGGCGATTATCGGCGCGGGCCCCTGCGGCCTCTCCGCCGCTGGATTCCTCCGCGAGGGTGGGGTGGAGGTCACGCTGTTGGACGCGCGGCCGCTCGCCGGCGGCATGGCCACCATGACCCTGCCGACGTACCGCCTCATGCCGCCCGTGGTGGCGCAGGATGTCAAACGGCTTGAAGCCGCCGGGGTCCAATTCCGCTTTGGCCAAACCGCCGGCCGCGACTTCTCGCTCAACGACCTGCGCGCCGAGGGCTTCGATTATATTGTCGTGGCCGCTGGCGCCATGCGCGGCGTCGAGCCGGGCATCCCCGGCCAGGATGCCGAAGGCGTCCTCGATGGCATTACCATGCTGCGCCGGGTGTGGGACGGCGAACTCCAGTCGCTCAAGGGGCGGGTGGGGGTCATCGGCGGCGGCGATGTCGCCATGGATTGCGCGCGCGTCGCCAAGCGGCTGGGGGGCGATGTCACCGTCATCTACCGCCGCACGCGCGAAGAAATGCCCGCGCATCACGAAGAACTGATGAGCCTGCTCCACGAGCAAATCCCCATCCGCGAACTCGCCGCGCCCAAAGCGGTCGTGGTGCAGGATGGCAAGGTGCGCGGCTTGGCCTGTGCCACCATGCAACTCGGCGAACCCGATGCCTCCGGGCGGCGCCGCCCGGTGGAAGTCCCCAACGCCGACTTCACCATCGAGCTGGACATTGTGATTGCGGCCATCGGCCAGCAGCCCTTCCTGGACTTCATCAAGGAGAGCGGCATTGCCACCAACCGCAAGGGCTACATTGTGGCCGATCTGGCCACCGGCGCCACCTCCGTGCCCAACGTCTTTGCCGGCGGCGATGCCGTCAACGACGGCCCGCTCTCCCTCGTGAAAGCCGAAGGCGATGGCAAGAACATCGCCGCGGAAATCCTCCGGCTCATCGCGCAGGTTCCCGCCACGCCGGAACCCATGCGCTGCACCGGCGGCCTGGACATGGTCGCGACCCTGCAACGCCAGGCCACCCGCCACCCGCGCGTGGAGATTCCGGAATTGCCGCTGGCCCAGCGCAACGACTTCACCGAAGTCATCCAGACCATGACCCCGGCCGTCGCGCAAGCCGAAGCCGCCCGCTGTTTGCGGTGCGACACCTTCTGCTCCATTTGCACCAGCGTGTGCCCCAACCAGGCCTTCCTGACCTACGACTGCCGGCCCTTCTCCGCCGACCTCGCCACGTGGACCGTCCGGGATGGGCAAGCCGTCGCCGGCGCGGCGCAACGGTTTGTCGTGCTGCAAGGCGTGCAAACCGCCGTGCTGACCGACTACTGCAACGAATGCGGCAACTGCGCCACCTTCTGCCCGACCGCAGGCCGTCCCTATCAGGACAAGCCGCGACTCTACGCCTCCAAGCGCGAGTTTGAAGAGCAGACCGACAACGCCTTCCGCATCACCGGCACCGGCGCCGCGCGCAAAATCAGCGGCCGCTTTGGCGGCATCACCTGCACGCTGACCCCGCAAGGCGCGGGCTATCTGTACGCCACCCCCGGCTGGCAGGTGGCCGTGGATGCCAAGCTCCACCCCATCGGCGCGCCCACCGTAAGCGCCGCCGCCGAAGCCACGTTGAGCCTGGTGCCCGCCGCCATCATGAGCGTGCTGCTGCAAAACATCGCGCCCGAGCAACTGCCCATCGTGGCGGAAACCTGAGGCGCCGCCCCGGCCCCACGAAAGGAAGCCCATGGACCTCAGCGGACTGGTTGTATTGGAATGGCTGCAAGCGCACCGCACGCCCGCCATCGAGGCCTTTTTTTCCCAAGTCACCTTGGGCGGCGAAGGCTTCTGGCTACTCGCCATGGTCGGCACGGTGTTTTGGCTGTTCGGCGCGCGCCCGGCCTACCGCATGGGTTTCGCCCTCGCCATGGGCGACCTGCTCGCCGGCACCCTTAAAAACCTGTGCGGCGTGGCGCGTCCCTGGCTCCGCAACCCGGCCATCGTGCCCAATCCCGACGCGCAATACGGCGCCTTTGGCTACTCCTTCCCCAGCGGCCACACCACCAACACCACGCTCCTGGCCGGCGGCTTGGCCGCCGTCGTGCGCCGCCCGTGGTTCTGGCTGCTGGCCATCGCTTGGATTGCGCTCATTGGCCTTTCGCGACTGGTCCTCGGCGTACACACCCCCCTCGATGTCCTCGGCGCCATCCTCGTCGCCGCGCCCACCATTTGGCTCATGGGCCGCCTCTACGACTGGACGGAAGACAACCCCACCAAGCGGTGGATGGTGCTCGTCGGTGCCGTCGCGCTCGCCGTCGCCGCCTGGGGACTGCTGCGGTTACGCGCCACAGCCATCGCCGCCGGCCCGCACTTCGCGCAGGATGCCTACGGCGCACTCTGGGGGATGCTCGCCTTTTTCGCCGCCTGGCACATTGAGCGCGAATACATCCGCTACAACCCCGCCAAACTCGGCGCCTATCGCCTGGTGGGCCTCGTGGTCGGCCTCGTCGTGCTCGCGGTGATGATGCAACACCTGCGCCGCTACGTCGCCCAATACGTCGGCATGGACTGCTCCTACTACCTCGTCGCCATCGTCAAGCCGCTGTGGATATTTGTCGGCTGCCCCCTCCTCCTCAAAGGCCTGGAAAAGCCCTGACGTTCCACTTTTCCACACCGTGGAAAAATCCGCCAAAAGTTTATCCCGCGTGCGCGGGATTTTTCCATTGTGTGGAACGAAAACGCCCCGTTTTTCCACACTGTGGAAAAGGTGTCCTCCTGCCGCAATCCCCATCGTAAAACGGGGCTTTGCGCTTGTTTCCGCGCTGGCCGTCTGATAGAAATGCGCTGCATTTCATAGAGTATCGGTTGGTTCAACTAGTTCAGTATAATGTCATTCGGGTACAATGAGGCGGATACACGGTCCAAGCTGATCGATCCCGCCATCCACAAGCGCGGCTGGACGGAAGACCTGATCCGCCGCGAGGAAACGGCGGGCGCGGTCGAAATCATCGGCGGCAAAGCTCGACGGCGGGCACGGGGGAGGGTGGACTACGTCCTGCGGGTGAAGCTCAACTCCGAAACGCAACCCGTCGCGATGGGCCTTCTGGAAGCCAAAAAGGACTCCATGCCGCCCGGTCACGGCCTCGACCAGGCCAAGGGATACGCCGCCAGCAAACGACTCAACGTCCCTTTCGTCTTTTCATCCAACGGCCATCTTTTCGTCGAATTTGACAACTGGACCGGTCTCACATCCAAACCCCGGCCGCTCGCCGAATTTCCGACCCCGGAACAGCTCCGCGCACGCTACGAGCAGGCCATGGGGTTTTCCCTGGCCTCGCCGCAGGCCAAGCCGCTGATCCAGCCTTACTCGGGCGGCGAGGGTATGCGCCGCTATTACCAGGATGCCGCCATCCGGGCCGTCTTTGAGAAATTCGCGCGGTGCGCGCTGACCCAACAACCCCAACGCGCCCTGCTCTCTCTCGCCACCGGCGCCGGCAAGACCTTCATTGCCGTGAACCTGCTGAAACGCGCCGCCGATGCCGGGCTGCTCAAGCGGGCCTTGTTCGTTTGCGACCGCGATGAACTTCGCTCCCAAGCCCTGCGCGCCTTCCAAAATGTGTTTGGCGCGGATGCCGCCGAGGTCTGCCGCAAGTCCGACGGCACGAACAATGCCAAGAACGCCCGCATCCATATTGCCACCTACCAGACGCTGGGAATTGACACCGAAGGCGGCGACGGCAGCTTCCTGACCTCCTTCTATCCCGAGAACTTCTTCACGCATATCGTGATTGACGAATGCCACCGTTCGGTTTGGGGAAAATGGTCCAAGGTTCTGACGCACAACGCGGAGGCCGCCCAGATTGGACTGACCGCAACCCCTCGCCGGCTCACGCACGAGGCGGTCACCAACGAAGCCGAGGAGGACGACCGGATTACCGCCAACAACGTGAAATACTTTGGCGAACCGGTCTATGAATACGACATGGCCCAAGCCATTGAAGATGGCTACCTGGCTGCCTGTGATCTCGAAACCTTCGATCTTTTCCATGACAATAAAGAGACGCCCGAGCGCGACACCGGCGTTTCCCGCCACGATCTAAAGGGCAAGAAACTTACGGATGCGACGACCGGGCAGCTAATGTCTGAAGCGGACGCAAAAACTCATTACCACGCCGCCAATCTCGATGATCGCCTGATCATGCCCGAGCGGGTCTCCGCCATGTGTGCGGACTTGTTTGCCCACCTGTTGGCGACCGGAGGACCGGAACAGAAAACCATTATCTTCTGCGCAAGGGATCACCATGCCGACGATGTGGCGGCCGGCATGAACAACCTCTACGCCCAATGGTGCACGGCCAACGGAAAAGAACGGTTGGAGACCTACGCCTTCAAATGCACAGCCGCCAGCAGCGGCAACGACCAGCTCCCCGATTTGCGCGCCTCATCGCGGAGCCATTTCATCGCGACAACGGTTGAGCTCCTGACCACAGGCGTGGACGTGCCCTGCGTCAAGAACATCGTCTTTTTCAAATACATCAAATCGCCCATCAGCTTCTATCAGATGATTGGCCGTGGCACCCGGATTGACGAAGTCACCGGCAAACTCATGTTCCGCGTCTATGATTACACCGATGCCACGCGGTTGTTCGGCGAGGATTTCATCACGAAACCACCCCGTAGCGGTGGTGGCGGCGAAGAACCTCCGCCCCCGCCAGAGCCGACCATCTGCGCCGAGGGTTTCGAGGTTCATGTGACCCACGCGGGCAGCTTTATCGTGATGGATGTTGATGGCAAGGCGACGCCCGTCCCGATCGCCGAATACAAGTCGCGGTTGGCCGCCCGGCTACTCCAGGAGGCGCATTCCCTCGATGATTTCCGCAAGCTCTGGGTGGACCCGCCTTCACGAAAAGAGTTGCTGGATGCCTTGGTGGCTTCGGGTTATTCGCCCTCTTTGATCCGGTTGGTGGACGACAAGCATGACTACGATCTTTTCGACGTGCTGGCCGAGCTTGGTTGGGGCATGAGCCCACGTACCCGCCAGGACAGAACGCTTGCCTTCTCGTACAAACACGAAGATTGGCTGAACGCCCTGCCCAACCCCGCCTGCAAGACCATTCGCGCCATCGCCGCCCAATTCGAACGCGGGGGTACCGACCAACTGGAAAATCCGCAAATTTTCCAAGTCGCCGAAGTCAAAAAAGCTGGCGGCTTTGCCGCCCTTCAAGCCGCCGGCATTCCCGCCGAGCTTCTGCGGGAAGCTAAAACCAGGATTTTTGCGGCGTGA
>CAZNGD010000124.1:0-6497 GCA_964572295.1 uncultured Verrucomicrobiota bacterium | reverse complement strand
ACGCGGGATAAACTTTTTTCCACACTGTGGAACGAATTCGCCTGATTTTTCCACAGTGTGGAAAAGGGGCGTGCGGGTTAGCCGCGCGGCGCGGTGAGTTGGCGATCCACGGACCAGCGGCCGGCGCCTTTGAGCGCGAAGAGCAACGCGGGCACCAGATAGAGCCAGGCTTTTTCCTGTACGCCGAAACCGTCATGCAGGTGCACCACGAAAATGGCGACGAGCATATTGATGACGACCATGACGGCGGCCGGCCGAGTCAGGAAGCCCACGATCAGGAAGAGCGCGGCAAACGATTCGGCGAACGCGGAGAGGAAGGCCAGTACGTTCGGCGCAGGCAGATGGAGGCTGGCGACAAACTCCGCGTGTTTGGCGAGGCCGCCAAACATTTTGGCCCAGCCGTGGGTGAGGAGGGCGGCGCCGATAAAGACGCGCAGGATCAAGAGGCCGAGGTTGGAATCGGCATCGGCATGGATGAGCAGTTTGTATTTATTCATGTTGGGTTTCTCCTTTGTAAAGGGTTAGGGCCACGCGGGCGCAGCCGAGGAAGTTGCGCAGCGAGTAGTTGCGCGCGCCGCACATCAGATGGTGGAGGCGCACGCCGAGGGGGCCGCGCACCCACACGCCGCCGGGAAGGCGGCCGATGCTGGTGGTGTGGAAAGGAACAATCCAGCCGAGGTCCACGGGGCGGAAGGGGCGGGTGGGCCGGCCGCGCAGTTGGCGGGCCATATTGCGCCCGGCGTGGCGGCCGCCGTAGTAGGCAAAGTTCACGGCCTTGCGCAAGACGCGCGCGCGGTGTGTGACCGCAGCGGCATCGCCGGCGACAAAAACATGAGGATAGCCGGGCAGGGAGAGATCCGGTTGCACATGGAACCGGCCATCGCGGGCGCGTTCCACGTTGCCGTGGATCGTCACTTCCGGGAATGTGGAGCCAACGGTCCAGCAGAAGAAGGGGGCGTCGTAGGTCTTGCCGCCAGCGGTGGCGCGGTGGCCGTCGAAGGTTTCCACGGCCACACCGAGGCGGACATCCGCGCCATGCGATTGCAGGAACTGCAGCACATAGTTGCGGTGTTTTTCGGGGAGGGAGGGCAGGAGGATGGGATTGGGGTCCACGATGGTGAGCGCGCATTCTTTGCCAGCGGCGCGCGCGCGGAAGAGCAGGCTGATGGCGAGTTCCAAGCCGGTGTAGCCGGTGCCGGACACGAGCAGGTGGGGGGCGGGTGTTTGTTGGCGATAGGTGGTGAACGCGGCGCGGATGCGCTGCGCGTCGGCGAGACTGCCCAGCACGTGAACCTTGTCGCGCGGGAATGGCAGGCGGCGGAGGTTGGGGGTTGAGCCAGCGGCGATGAGAAGCTGGTCAAATGGCAGAGTTTGCCCCGGCGTGACAATGGTATTGGCGGCCAGGTTAATCCCGGTGGCGGCGATGGGGAGCAGTCGAACGCGGGCGGGCAGGCGCTCGGCCAAAGGCCGAAAAGCGATGTCGTCCCGCACCCAGCCGCCGGCCAAATCCGGGAGCAGGGGGAGCATGGTGGTGACGGGGCTGGGGTCAAGCAGCGTAATGTCGGCATCGCTTGCCGCCAAGACGCGGGCGGCTTGCTGGCCGGCAAATCCGCCGCCTAAAATGATGACCCGTTTTTTCATAGTCCGGCAAACTACTGCACAATGCCGAAAATGCAAAAAAGAGGTTCATGAAAAATAGCGGTAGCCCGCCATGGCGTGTGGTGGGCGGCGGCGAGTTGACCACAGGCGCGTGCCAACAGAATTGACCCTTCCCCCTTGCCACCGGCCAGCGGTTGGAGGATACTGCCTGATGTTCTTCAAGCGAGCGGACGATCTATGCGTATTGTGATTATCGGTGGTGGCCAAACGGGCGCGCACCTGGCGGAAACCCTCTGCCCGGATGGGCATGACGTGGTGTTGATTGATTCATCGGCCGAGGTGTTGGCCGAATCAAGCGCGCACCTTGATTTGATGACGATTCAGGGCGATGGCGCCAACCCCGAAACCCTCGAAAAGGCGGATTTGGAGCGGGCGGACTTGGTGGTGGCGGTCACGAGTCGCGACGACACCAACATTCTGGCCTGCATTTTTGCACGGCAGCAGGGGGGGGCGCGGACGGTGGCGCGGGTATCCTCGTCGGCGTATTCCACGAGCCGCCATCTTGATTTTCGGGCGCTGGGGGTGGATTTGCTGGTGAACCAGTATGATGAATACGCGCGCGATCTCTATAATGTGCTGCGCCTGCCGGGCTCCATCGAGGTGGCCGATCTGCTGGACGAGAGGGTCATGGTGGTGGGGATGCCCGTCCATATGGACAGCCCGCTGCTGGGGCCGGCGCTGAAAAATCTGGCGGGCAAGGAGTGGCTCAAGAAAATCCGCTTCATGGCGCAGGTCCGGGCGGATCAGGTGATGACCCCGCATGGCGAGAGCACGTTTCTGGTGGGCGATGATGTCTATTTTTCCGGCGCGCCGGATGCCGTGGCCGACTTCATGCAAAAGGCGTGGCCGGAATACCGGCCATTCCAGCGGGTGGTGATTGCGGGCGGCGGCGACCTTGGCCTGCAACTGGCCCGGCTGCTGGAGCATACCCGAATGCAAATCGTGCTGGTGGAGCAGGACGACGAGCGCGCGGACTATTGTTCGGCGGCGCTGAACCGCACATTGGTGATCAAGGGCGATGCCTTGGATCAGGAAACCCTGGCCGGCATCGGCGAGGCCACCGACATGGCCTACGTGGCCGCCACCGGCAGTGATGAGCACAACATCATTGGCTGCCTCGTGGCCGAAAAATATGGCGCGCGCTTCACGGCCGCCCAGGTGGGCAAAAAGGAATACATTGGCATCATCAACCAACTGCGGTTGTTGGACCGCATTGTGGACCCGCGGTTGGCGATGATTAATTCCATCCTGCATTTTGTCCGCGGCAAAAACGTGCAGGCGGCGGCGGTTTTGGCGCGGTTGCCGGGCGAGTTGATTGAGCTGCGTTTGACGGCGCAGCACGAGTGGGCGGGCCGGGCCATCAAGGATCTCAAAATCCCGAAAGGGGTCATTGTGGTGACGGTGTTGCGGCAGGACCAGGTGAAAACCCCCATCGGCGATTTGGTGCTGACGGCGGGAGATCGCGTGGTGGTGTATGGCCTGCCTGCGGTTTTGCCGAAGATGGAATCGCTCTTTACCTCGTGAGGGTGGCGCCGTGAATTTCCGGCCGGTATTTCGGGTGATTGCCGCTTTGCTCGGCGTGATGGCGCTGTTGATGGGGCTGTGTGGCGGCGTGTCGTATTGGCAGGGGGAGGCTGCGGCGACATGGCGGGCCTTGCTATATTCGGCTGGCGGCACCTTGGCGCTGGCCGCCGGACTTTGGGCGCTGACGCGCAACCGGCAGGAACTCACGCGGCGTGACGGCCTCGGCGTGGTGACCTTCGGGTGGCTGTTGGCGGGCTTGGCCGGCGCCGCGCCCTACTGTCTTTCCGGGGTGATTACCTCGCCCATGGCCGCCATCTTTGAATCCATTTCGGGGCTGACCACCACGGGCGCCACGGTGATTCCCGTGTTGGAAGACGTGCCCCGTGGCATCCTGTTGTGGCGCGCCATGACCCAGTTTATCGGCGGCATGGGCGTGCTGGTTCTGGTGATGGCGGTGTTGCCGTTTGCGGGGGCGGGGGGAATGCAGCTTTTCCGCGCGGAAATGCCGGGGCCCACCAAAGACCGCATTGAGCCGCGGATGGCCTCCACCGCCAAAATGCTGTGGGGGGTGTACCTCCTGTTGGCAGCCGTGTTGCTCATGCTGCTGCGCGTGGGCGGGATGACGTGGTGCGACGCCATTTGCCATTCGCTTGCCACGGTGGCCACCGGCGGCTTCTCCACGCGCACGGCGAGCATCGCCGCCTTTGACAGCGTCTATATTGAGACCGTGTTGACGTTTTTCATGCTGCTGTGCGGCATCAATTTTGCGGTGCACTATCGCGCGTTGCGCGGCGATGTCGGCGCGTGGTGGCGCGATGCGGAAGCGCGATTCTTTTTGGGCGTTTTCGTGATGTGCGCGGTCGTGGGCGCGAGCATTCTGTTTTTCGCGCGCGGTCAGACCGGCGCGGGCTTTGGGGCCGCGTTGCGGGAAGTATCTTTTACCTGTGCCAGCCTGATGACCACCACGGGATTTGCCACCGGCGATTACGCACGCTGGCCGATTGTCCTCAAACCCATGTTGATCGGCTTGATGCTGCTGGGTGGCTGCGCGGGTTCGACCTCCGGCGGCATCAAGGTTGGCCGCATTCAGGTCATCCTGAAATCGGTTGTGCGGGAAATCCGGGTCTTCATGCAGCCGCAGGCGGTCATCCCCATTAAAATCGGACGCAACATCATGGGCGATGATTTACTGCGTTCCATTCTGTCGTTTGTGTTTCTTTATTTGCTCGTATTATTGGGCGGGGTGGTGGCCGTGCTGCCGTTTGCGCCCGACATTCAAACCGCCGGTTCCGCCGCCCTCACCTGCATCAGCAATGTGGGGCCGGGTTTTTCAGCGGTGGGGCCCACGATGAACTTCTCCGTGATTCCCGCGGGCGGGCAGGGAGTGCTGGCGGTGTTGATGCTGGCGGGCCGGTTGGAACTGTTCACGGTGCTGGCCATTTTGATGCCTTCGTTCTGGAGGAAGTAATGGCCCGGCCGCCGCTGTTTCCGGATTTGGCGGCCACCGCGCAGTTGGCCGATGTGCAAGTCCGGCAAACCCTGGCGTTGGGCTTGTTGCCGCTGGGCATCGCCGTGTTGTTGATGGCCGCAGGCTTCCCGCCCCGGGGGCTGGCGGTGAGCGCCGGAATCGTCGCCTCGCTGATGGCGCTCTTGTGGCGGCAGTGGTGGCGCGCGCGCCGGGGCGGCGCGCGCGGGTTTTCCACCTGGCATTTTCTGACGCGCTATCTATTCGTGGCCGCCTGCCCGGTGCTGCTTTGGCAGGTGTTTGGCGGGGCCATCTTGGCAATGACCGGCGCGTTCCCGCCCGGCCTGCTGGGGCTGCTGCTGGTGATTCATCCGGTGGGGCTCATTCTGCGCGCGCGCAGCGGGCCCGACCCGAGCCTGGCGCCGCGCAACGAACTGGCGCGCATCATCTGCCAGCAAACGGAGATGGTGTTGCTGGTGCTGGCCCTGGCCGGCCTGCTGAGCGGCGCGGTGCTGGATGCCAACCGTGATTATCCCACCGAGCCGTTGCCCCTGCTGATCGCCATTTGGCTGCTGGCGGTGGTGGTGCTGGTGGCCGGCGTGGTGACCAGCTACGCCCACGCCAGCCAGCTTCGTGGCCGTCCGGGGCCGCCGCAGGCGCTGGACGATCCGGCGCCCGCGCCACCCGCTGCGCCAACTGCGCGCTTTGGTTCCGACCAGTTTTGAGCCGCTGGATTTGTTTGCGCGCAGCGCGCGGGGAGGGTAGAGTCAGCACTCATTATTTTTCAGCAAAAGGACACTGCCAATGAAAATGCGGACACATACCTGTGGTCAGTTGCGCGCCACCGATGACGGCGCAACCGTGCGGTTGGGCGGCTGGGTGGATAGCGTGCGCGACCATGGCGGCCTCCTCTTTCTGGATTTGCGCGACCGCTACGGCGTGACCCAATGTGTCTTTGATCCCCAGGATGCGCCAGCGGCATGGGATACCGCGCAGGCGTGCCGCGGGGAATACGTGGTGCAGATTGCCGGCCAGGTGCGCCAGCGGCCGGCCGACATGGTCAACCCGAACATCCGCACCGGCGACATGGAAGTGCGGGCCACCGAAATCACCGTGCTCAACAAGTCCCACACCCCGCCGTTCCCGTTGGACGATCGCCAGGCGGAGCTGGTCAGCGAAGACCTGCGGCTGGAATACCGTTATTTGGATTTGCGCCGCCCCGCCATGCAGCAGGCGCTGGCCCTGCGTCATCGCCTGATTCAGGCCGCGCGCACCTATTTCGACGAGCAGCAGTTCATCGAAATCGAAACCCCCATTCTGACCAAGAGCACGCCGGAAGGCGCGCGCGATTACCTCGTGCCCAGCCGCGTGTGCCCCGGCTCTTTTTTCGCGCTGCCCCAGGCTCCGCAGCAATACAAGCAATTGCTGATGATGGCCGGCATGGACCGCTACGTGCAGATTGCGCGTTGCTTCCGCGACGAAGACCTGCGCGCCGACCGCCAGCCGGAGTTCACGCAGATTGATCTGGAAATGTCATTCGTCACCGCCGAAGACGTCATCGCCACCGTGGATGGTTTGCTGGCGCGGCTGCTGGTGGCGGCCGGTTGCCCCGCGCCGGAATTGCCCCTGCCGCGCATGACCTACCGCGCGGCCATGGACCGCTTCGGCAGTGACAAGCCCGACCTGCGTTTCGGCATGGAAATCGTGGATTTGGCCAATGTGTTCAAAGGCACCTCATTCAAGGTCTTTGGCCGCGCGCTGGAAAGCGGCGGAGTGGTCAAGGCCATCCGCGCACCGGGCATGGCCCATGCGCCGATCAAGCTGGTCGAGGAAGATTGGACCGGCTTGG
>CAZNGD010000123.1:0-6502 GCA_964572295.1 uncultured Verrucomicrobiota bacterium | reverse complement strand
ACAGGAAAGATCAACACGAGAAACGGAATAAGTGCTTTCATTGATTCTCCTTCATCGAACAATTCTGTAGCCGTATTATTTTTTGCATTGGGCTTGGCCGTCGTCCGGCTGCATCGAAATAGCACGCGGCTATTCCTGCTGCGCCTTCCTTGGCCAAGCCCAATTCGCGACGACCTCCCGGCTACATTATTTCTTCATATGCGCTAACACTTGCTCACCGGCGCGATTGCGCCAGCTTATTTTAGGCGCGGGGTGGTTCCTTCCCGAGGCGGGTCAACACCGCCTTGAGGTCGGCCCAGCACAATCCTTTTTTGGAGGGATCACGCAGGAGATAGGCCGGATGGAAGGTTAGCATGACGGGCACGCCTTCAAACTCCCGCCATTGGCCGCGTGCTTTGCCGATGGGCAGGGCTTCTTCCACCAAACCGCGCGAAGCGGTTGCGCCCAGGCAGACAATGACCTTGGGTTTGATGATGGCGATTTGACGTTTGAGGTGGGGGATGCAGCCGGCCATTTCTTCGGGGGTGGGCACCCGGTTGCCGGGGGGGCGGCACTTGACGATGTTGCCGATGAATACCTGCTCGCGGGAGTAGCCCATGGCGGCAATCATTTTGGTGAGCAGTTGTCCGGCGCGGCCGACGAAGGCGCGGCCCTGCTCGTCTTCGTCGGCACCGGGGCCTTCGCCGATGAACATGATATCGGGTTGCAGCGCGCCCTGACCGGGCACGGTGTTGAGGCGGGTGGCGGCGAGTGGGCAGCGGCGGCAAGCGGCGATTTCCGCCGTGATGGTGTCCAGCTCGGGCGAGCCGCTTTGCACCAACGGGGCCAGCGTGGCGGTACGCGGAGTGGCCAGCGGCGCGGTAGCGGGTGCCGCCCGGTCCGCTCTGGTTTTTGCCGGGGCGGCAGCGGGGGCCGCCGGGGGGCGCGGGGGCCGCGCGCGGGTGGTGGGGATATGGGTGATGCCCTGCTCTTTTTGATAACGCAGGTATTCAATGGCCTGTTCGCGCAGGGGCTTCTTCATGGGGCGGCATTTTAGGCCAGCGCGGCAAAATAACGAATGAAAAAATGAGGCGCAACAAAACCGTATCTTGCGGGTGGCGGGCGTGGTATCCTGTCCCTGATCAACGCCATGCACAACCACCACCCACTGGGCCATCCGTCATGAAGTCGCACCCTTGGCGGCGAGTCGGGCGGGTTTTGTTCGGGTGGGGGCTGGGGCTGCTGCTGGTGTGGAGCGCAACCGCCGGGGCGCCGCCGCGTCAACCGCTCATCCGGCAGGTGGATGCGGCGCGCGACCAGAAGGCGCAACAGCGCATCGAACAGCTGCGGCAGAAGCTGCCGGAAAAATATCAGCGGCGGAATAATTTTGCGTGGGCGGCGGTCCGGGTGGCGGGCGTGGACAAAACGGAATACTTCGCGCACAGCGGCATTCAAAAGCAAACGGATATATCCTCGGAGGCGTGGGGGCCGATCAGCGCCATTTCCTTGCGTTGTCGCAAGGGGCGCTTCACGGTGTTGTGCGTCAACCACAACGATGAAATCGAAGGGGATAATTGCTGGCCGCGCCATGTGGATACCGAATGCAAAATCCTGGAAGATTTGGCCGCGCGCATTCCCAGTCCCAATGCGGCAGGAGTGGTGTTGCTGTATACCGACTTGCATCCCTGCGCCAGTTGCCGCTACGTGATGGAGCAGTTTTTGGCGGCGTTCACCAACGTGAACATGCAGGTGCTGTTCCGCGAATATTGAGTGCGCGGCGGCGGTGGGGGGGGGCTACTGTGCGGCCAGAATGTGCGCGGTGAAGGCCGCAAAATCGGGGAATGTCCAATCGGCTTGTTCCTCGCCGGAGTTGCCGAATCCGTTGGCGAGAAAAATGGAGCGCACGCCAGCGCGCCGCGCGGCGGCCAGGTCCGTGTGGTGATCGCCCACCATCCAGGTGCTATCCGCGGTGTGGCCGGTGCGCAGCATGGCGGTTTGCAGGGGCAACGGCGAGGGCTTGAGCTCGGCCGTATCGCCGCCACCCAGCGCCACGGCGAACAGCGGTGTCCACCCGAAATGATCGAGCAGCCGGCGCGCGTGGAGTCCGGGTTTGTTGGTGATGAGTCCCAAGTGGTGGCCGGCATGGTGCAGCGCGCGCAGGCCGTCGGTCACGCCGGGGTAGGGGATGGTGTGGCGGGTGAGGTCGTCGGCGTAGGCCGCGGAAATATCGCGCACGGCGGTATCGAGGTCCACGGGCGCGCCGGTCAGTGCGCGCCGGGCCAGGACCCGCACGCCGTCGCCCACGTATGTGACGACCTGTTCCAGCGGCAGCGGCGGCAAGCCGTGACGCGCGCGCATCTGGTTGACCGCAGCGGCGAGGTCCGCGCGCGAATCAATCAGGGTGCCGTCCAAATCGAACAGGAACAGTTGCGCCGATAATTTTCCATGGTGTGGAAAAAAGTTTTCCATAGTGTGGAAAACTATAAGCCATCCGCGGGAAATCCCAAACCGGAAAGTCCGCGCGGCCCATCAGGCGGAGGGTGCCGCTTCAAATTCGTGGGTCCAGAAGGGATCAAAAATGAACCACTGGGTGGGGTCGCGGGCGATGGTGTCCTGCATGATGGCGATGACGCGGGTTTGGATTTCCTCCTCGGTGCGGACTTCGCCGGGATCAATGGGGGGATGAATGCGCAGGATGAACGAGTCGTCGGGGGCGCGGGTGACAAAGCCCAGATAGAGCGGCGCGCCGGTGCGATGGGCAAACCATGCCGCGCCGCGGGGCAGGGAGACTTCGCGGCCGAAAAAGGATTGCGGGCGGCCGTTGCCGGTGAAGTCGCGGTCGCCCACGAGGGCCACGGCTTCGCCGCGTTTGAGCGCCTTGATGACGCCGATGCCGGCGTTTGCGAGGGGAATGACCTTCAGGCCGCGCTGCATTCGGAAATAATGGAAAACGCGTTCGAGGGCGGGAGCGGGGACGGGGCGCACAACGGCGTTGAGGGGAATGCCCATCGAGGCGATGATGGAGCCGCCAAGCTCCCAGTTGCCGTAGTGCGCGGTGAGAAAAATCGCGCCGCGTTTTTCGAGGCGGATGCGTTCAATATGTTCGAGCCCCTGAATGCTGATGGTGTCGCGGACTCCCTGCTCGGTGAGTTTGCGGAAGCGAATGAAGTCGGCCAGATACTTGCCGAAGGCTTGAAAGGTTTTGCGGGTGCAGCCGGCCAAAATCCGCCGGGAGGGCAGGATGCCTTGCGCGGCGAAAATAATGCGAAGGTGCTCGTGAACCGCGCGCGCGCCGCGGCGGTTGAGAAAATAGAACAGGTCGCAAATGCGCAGGCCGATCCAGTAGGCGAGCTTCAACGGCAGGAGCCGAATCAAAAAAGCCACGGTGCGGTACAGCCAGTAGATCATGGGGCGGGCTGGGGTTCGGGGGGAATGGCGGCGAGGACGGCGGCGGCGAGGTCGCGGGCGGCATCCGGTTTGCCCAGCGCGCGGGCGCGGGCGGCCATCATGTCCAGCAGCGTGGGGTTGGTCAACAGCGAGGTCACCACGGCGGGCAAATCGCGGTCGCGATCGAGATGAATGGCGGCGCCGTGGCGCACGAGCATTTCGGTGTTGCCGCGCTCCTGGCCGGGGAGGGGGCGGATGATGAGCATGGGCGTGCCGGCCACCATGGCTTCGGCGGAGGTGAGGCCGCCGGGTTTGCCGATGAGCAGGCTGGAGTGGCGCATCATGGCGGCGACATTGCGCACATAGCCGCGAATGCGTATGGGATGCTGGAACTTGTGCCGGGCGGCCAACAGCTTCTTGCGCAGGCGCCGGTTGGTGCCGGTGACGACATCAATGGTGAAGTCGCCGGTGGCGCGGTCAAGCTGGCGAATGGTGGCGAAGCGCGCGCCGAGTCCGCGCGAGCCGCCCATGACGAGCACCCGGCGCCGGTCCAGCCGCTGGGGACGTTTACGGTCCGGGGGCTGATCGGCTTGAATGGGAATGCCGAAGGTGTGGATGCGTTCGCCGGGAATGCCGAGAATCATGAGGCGTTGGACGGCGGTTTCGGTGGGGACGACGTAGCGAATGTGATCGCGGGGCGGCACAAACCAGAAGCGGTGCGGCAGGAAGTCGGTCACGACACCCCACAGCGGGATGGGTTCACCTTGGCGGCGGGCATAGGCCGAGAGCACGGCGAAGGGATGGGCCTGGGTGCAGACGATGGTATCGGGTTGAAAGGCATCCATCAGGATGCGGAGTTTGTGGCTGTTGCCGCGCTGGACGAGCGGGCGAATCCATTGGGTGAGCCAGTCGAACCAGAAGTTATCGTAGAGCGCCTCCCACAATTCCGGGGTGCGGCGGATGGTGGACATGTAGGCATATTGCACCAGCGCGCTCCATGTGGGGTGGGTGGTTTCGAGCAAATCGAGGCAGCGGGTTTCCGCGTGGGGGCTTTGGCGGCGGATTTCGGCCTCGATGGCGCGCGCGGCGGCATGGTGACCGCTGTTGCGCACGAGGTAGCAAATCAAAATGCGCGGGGGGGGGCGGCTCATGAGACCTTTCCGCGGGCCACCAGTTCACCCGCATGATATGACGATCGCACCTGCGGTCCGGCCGCCACAGCTTCAAAGCCGAGAGCCAGCGCCTGCGCGTGATAGTCGGCAAACTCCTCGGGCGGCACAAAGCGCGCCACGGGATGATGCGCGGCGGAGGGTGCGAGATATTGTCCCAGCGTCAGCAGCGTGACGCCCGCGGCGCGCAAATTGCGGAGCGTGGCCATGAGTTCAGCGGGACTTTCGCCCATGCCCAGCATGAGTCCGGACTTGACGCGCGCGCCAGCCTGCGCGGCGTGACGCAACACGCCGAGCGACCGCGCATAATCCGCCTGCGGCCGCACGATGGGTTGCAGGCGGGCCACCGTTTCCAGATTGTGGTTGAGAATATCCGGCTGGGCGGCCAACACAATCGCCAGTGCGGTGCGGTCGCCTTGCAGATCGGGAATGAGCACTTCGACGGCCACGCCGGGAATGCGCGCGCGCAGCGCGTGGATGGTCGCCGCAAAATGCGCCGCGCCGCCGTCGGGCAGATCATCGCGCGTGACGGATGTGACGACCACATGGCGCAAGCCCATGGCGGCCGCCGCCGCGGCGAGCCGTTCCGGCTCGCCGGGGTCGGGCGGCGGCAACACCGCGCCGTGGGGAATGGCGCAAAAACCGCAGTCGCGCGTGCAGGTATCGCCGAGAATGAGGAATGCGGCGGCGGCATCGTGCCAACAGGCGGCGCGGTTGGGGCACTTGGCGCCTTCGCACACCGTATGCAGCCCGTGCCGGCCCAACAGTTGTTTCACGCGGCTACCCGAGGTGCCGGGCAGCAGGGGGCGGCGAAACCAGTTGGGCAGGCGAGCCTGCATGGTCGGGTTTAGTTGAGCTCGTGCGAAAGCAAACCGGTACGCAGTTTGGGCTCAAACCACGTGCTCTTGGGCGGCATGATTTGGTCGGCATCGGCGATGGCCATGAGTTGATCCACCGTGGTCGGATACATGGAGAACGCCACGGCGTAGCCCTTGTGGTCCACGAGGCGCACCAGTTCCTGCGGGCCGCGAATCCCGCCGATGAACGAAATGCGCTGGCTGGTGCGGGGATCGTCAATATTCAGCAGCGGCTGGAGCACGCGATTTTGCAGCGTGCTGACATCCAACTGGTCCACCGGGTTGGCGGCGGTCACGGCCGGCCAGGTGAGGCCATACCACCGGCCGCCGAGATACATGCTGATGTGGCGGGGCGTGGCGGGGCCGGGGTCCGCATTTTCCGTGACGGTGAACAGCGCCCTGATCTTGGCGAGGAACGCGTCCGGCGTCAGGCCGTTGAGGTCCTTGACCGCGCGGTTATACGGCAAGATTTGCAGCGCGGAGGCGGGGAAGAGAACGGCGAGGAACCAGTTGTATTCTTCGTTGCCGGTGTGCTGCGGATTGGCGGCGCGGCGCTCGGTGCCCACGCGCACGGCGGAGGCGCTGCGGTGATGGCCATCGGCGATGTAGCTGATGGGCACCTGTTCGGCGAAGAGCTGCACAATGGGCGCCGGGTCGGCCACGGGCCACACGCGATGCCGCACGTGGAGTTCGTCCACAAAATCGTAGAGCGGGGCGGTGCGCTCCGGAATGGGCGTGAGCGCTTCGCGGATGGCGGGCACATCGCGATAGGCAATGAACACCGGGCCGATGTTGGCGTTGAGCACCGCCGTGTGCCGGGTGCGATCGTCTTCCTTGTCTTTGCGCGTGAACTCGTGCTTCTTGATGATGTCCTGCACATAGTCATCAATGTGCGCGCAGCAGACCAAACCCGTCTGGGTGTGCGAGCCCATGGTCTGGGCGTAGAGATACATCAGCGGGCGATCTTCCCGCACCAGCCAGCCCTGTTGCACAAAGTTGGCGAAGTTCTCCGCCGCCTTGGCATAGACTTCCGGGGCATACAGGTTGGTGCCGGCCGGCAAATCAATTTCCGAGTGATTGATGTGCAGGAACGACCGGGGATTATCCTTG
>CAZNGD010000122.1:0-6589 GCA_964572295.1 uncultured Verrucomicrobiota bacterium | reverse complement strand
ACTTCCACGACGGCACCCGGGGAGTATTCCGTCGAGACGACGTTGCCGTTGACCTTGAAGGTGTTGCTGACGGTCACATTGATCAGGTTGGCGAATTGTTCGACCGAATCAAAGACGTCCACGCCGCGGTTTCCGCCATCCCAGTTGTAGGTGAAGGTGAAGCTGACCGTGTCGCCCTCGCCCAGCGCCCCGTCGAAGTTGCGGCGGGCGTTGCAATAATTTGTTTCGCCGCCATTGTTGCTGGCAAACTTGAACGACAGGCCGTTGGCGGAGTTGAGGTCGCCGCCGCCGCCTTCAGTCGAGTCGCCCAGCGTCGCGGGCTCGTTCCACAAGTCCCATACACCAAAGCCGAAGCCTTCATTCGCGCCGTCCACAAACGTCTCAACCGTGTAATTGCCGGCGTGGTCGTTGGCGATGACATTGCCAGCGGCATTGACGGTCACGGTCAGTGGCGTAGCGGTGGCATCATCATTCCCGGCGCGCAGCACGGTGGTGCCGGCGGCCACGGCGTTGGCCTGGAAGGTGACGGTGTCTTCTTCGTAACCGAACGTCACGGTGGCGGGCACGGTCATGACATCCGTGTCATCACTGGAGAGGTTGACAGTATCGCCGATGGTGCCATGGCGCGTGACGGTATAGGTTCCGTTGTTGCCAGCCATGACGGAGATCGGCCCGTTGAGTTCGAGGCGCGGGCTGTTGAACATCACGGTAAACTCGCCTTTGACGCCATTGGCCGCGGTGGCGGTAATGGTGGCTTCGCCTTCGGCGATCGCCGTGGCGCTGAACGTCACCTCTGTTTGCTCTGCAGCAAACGAGACGGTGGCGGGCACGGTCAGCACGGCGGGATCCGAGCTGGCGAGGGCAATGGCATTGCCGATTCCGGCAAAGCGGGTCAGCGTATAGGTGACGGGGCCGGCGGCATAAATTTCCCACGGGCCGTTGATGGAGATGAGCGGCGCGCGCACGGTATAGGTGTCCCACACCCCGTCGAGCACGTTGCTGGCGATGATGGTCGCGTCGCCATTCGTCAGGCTGACGACCGTCGCGGCGAAGTCCGTCGTGCTTTCGTCCTCATCGAACCACACGGACATGGGAACCGTCACTGCGGCTTCGTTGTCGCTGCTCAAAGCAATCAGTTGGGACTCGCTCGAACCGGTGCGGGTCAACTGGAAATTATAATCGCCCAGGGTGGCGGGGTTCCAGATGCCGGCGCTGAACGACAAGGTGACGGGCGCTGGCGGCGGCGTACCTTCCTGGGTCAGTTTTAGGTTGTCAAAATAGCTTTGACGTTCGTCTTCGTTGTTGTTGGGCAAGCCGGAGGAATAGAAGCGCATGGAGCCCAGATAGCCATAGGCGCGGACCGTGGTCACGGTGGTGGCGAACGTCTCGCTGCCATCGCGGCCGGTGGCCTGCACTGAAATTTCATTGGCCGCCAACTGGGTGAAGGTCCAGTGCATGGTCTCGGTGCCGTACGCGACGATGGCCGGCTCGCCGTTGAGATTCAGCGGGGCGGTGCCGCCCTGATTCACGTTGATGACTTCTTCGCCTTCGGCAAAGAGGCTAAAGCCCTTGTTGCCGACATCGGAGTCCCAGTTGACCCCAAAATCGAACTCGAGCGAGTCGCCGACATTGAGCGCCTGACTGAACGAGCGGTTGATGGTGACGTGGCCGACTTTGCCGACGTAGCCGAAGCATTCGCCCATGTTCAAGCCGGCGTTGGTGCTATTCCAGATGCCACAGCCGGCCCAACCGGCACCGCCGTCCGCAATAATCTCCCACGCGCCGAATCCGGTTCCGCCATTGGAACCATCCACCCAGCCGGGAGCGTCGGCATAATTCAACGCGTTGTCTTCATACACCGCGCCCGATACTTGGCCTGCCAGAGCAAGCGCCCCGATACACAATCCGCATAGCATAGCTTTTTTCATAATCCCTCCAGATGTTTAATGACACAATAGACCCACATAAACCTGCATCATGCCATGCCGGGCGCTGATGCGCAAGCCAAAAATGGCAAAGAAAAACGTTTTATCCTCGCCCGCCCCTCCCCGCCAAGCGGGGCGGGCTCACTCCATCGTGAACGTGCCGGAGATGTCCGCCTGGCCCTGCGTGCGATAATCCGTGAAAACGCCCGTGAAACGGTTGGTGGTCTGGCCGGGATTGAAGCCAAGGTAGTAGCTGTATTCCCGGGCCAAATCATCCGTGAAATACAAGCGCCCCATGTAGGCATCGCGGGTCCAGCCGCCGATGAAAATCTGGCGCGTCACGGGGGCATCGGTGCCCTGCTGGACCCAGCCGGTGTCAGGGATTAAATAATGGTTCGAAAACGTCACGGAATAGGTCAACTCCGGATGGTCCCATTTGAACGTGAACGTCCGGCTGCGGTGAGACTCCGGCGTGGTGAGGGGGATGGGGTAGCGAATCTGGGAGGCATGGAAAAAGTGGCGCGGGCCCAGTTCTGCGACGGGTAATATCATGGTGAGGATTTGGGTGGCATTGGTGTAAAACACCAGGTCCGTGAACGTCTCCTGGTGATCCCACGCGGCGAAGGGGCTCATGCGGGTGGAGTCGCTAAACATCAGCGGTTTGGTCTGGCTGGCCAGTTCCATGCGGAGCTGCACGTTCGTACCTTGCATGGTGATGTCCAAGGGCACCGATTCGGGGCTGGGGATGCCCTGCGCGGTGACATCAAAATCCGCCGCGGCCTGGCCCACGCGCCGGATGGTGACATTGCTGACGACGATATCGTTGATCGGCCGGCTGCCGGTGCCCTGCACCGGTTCGGCGGCGATGCTGCGCACGGTGGCCATGCCGTCGGTCACATGGCCGAAAACGGTATAGCCGCCATCCCAGTATGGGGTGTTGGTGGCGGTGATGAAAAACTGCGAGCAGTCGGTGTTGGGACCGGAGTTGGCCATGGCAATCACGCCGTTGGAATGCAGCAGGCCGTTGGTGACGGATTCCAGCATGGCGTACCCGGCATTGAGGAAGTTGGTGACGACCACGGGAACCCGCAAGCGGATGGTGCCCATATTGGTCACTCCGGCCACGAACAACGTGCTCAACACGTTGGAGCTGCTGTTGGTGACGGTGATCGCCACCTGCACCCCGCTGGTCGTCACGACGGTGGCCATGGTGTTGTTGGTGAGGTTGAATTCAACGGGGGGGCGCGAGGTGGTCCATTCGCCCACCAGCGCATTGCTGGCCACCACCGAGGCCATGATCTGCCCCCGGACGACCCGCGGCGCGACGGTGGTGACGGCCACGCCCTGCCACACCACGCTCGTGGCCACCCCCGGCGGGTTGGTAATCACCACGGGCAGCGTCAGCACATTGGTCGTGATGCCCGGCGCATTCGAGGACAGCACGCTGCCGGAGTAGGCGTTGGTATAAAGGGTTTGGACTTGCTCCTGCTCCGTCCACACCGCCGACGGCAGGCCGCCGCCTTGGATGGCGATGCCGTTGGTCCCCACATCCTTGACGATGCGGTGAATGAGCGAGCCATCGTAGAACGGCCGATGCCAGAGGTTGGTTTGGATATCCAGCCAGCCGGTCCCGCCCGTGGCCAGGCCGACAAAGCTGGCCACGGCACGCGGGGCGCGGTCCATATCCAGCCATACCGTGAAGTTGCCGTGCGAGGTGACAAAATCCGCAAAGATGCCGTCCGTCTGCGCGCCAACCCCAAGGGCCGGCGCCAGCCCCAGCAGCCACAGGCAAAGCGCGCGTTTCATGGTCAACATCCACCTCTCCAGCGGACCTGAACCGGGGGCCGCAGAATCACCGGCAGGCCGCCGCGCGGCCACCGCGCCGCCGCTGGCCCACGCCCGGCGGCGTTAGAAATGCCAAGCCAGGCCGAGGGTCACCACCGGGAAAATCCCCAGCTTGTTCAGGTCATCCTGAATATTCTTTTCTTCCTTCTTCACATCTTCGCGGAACGTATCCAGCTTGGTCGTCATGCCCGCGCCATCGGACGTCAGCGTAGCATCATAGGACTGGAAAATCACGCCGATATCGAGATGCAGCGTCAGCAACTGGTCTTCGCCCACGGTATTCCCGAAGCCGATGCCCAGATACGGCGCCACCGCGTTTTTGGCTTCCACCTCGCCGCGCAGCGTGCCGATGACCTCGGGCGGATAGGTATGCTCGCCGATTTGCTTGTCGCTGGTGGGCGTGGCGTTGATGTCCGCCGACACATCCGGCTGGATGTAGAGCCCCGCCGTCAGGTGGAAGTTCCCGCCCAGCGGATGGATGTCCAGCAGGATCGGCAGCGTCACCATATCCACATCCATGTCATACTTCGTGGAGCCGAGCTTGGTTTTCCAGGTGAACGCGCCGTAGTTGAAGCCGCCGCGCAGGTTCACGTAGTTGTTCACGCCGAACGTCAGGTCCACGCCGATGCCGGTGGTCCCGATTTTGGGCCCCAGCGCGAGGCCCGGCCACTTCTGGCCCCAGAACCAATAAATCCCCTCGTCGTCGTCATACTCGTCCCCATCGTCCACCGCCAGTTGCGGCGCGGCCACCGGCGACCGGGCATACCCCGCCGGCTGTTGCCCATAATGATAGGCCGGCGACGGTTGCGGGGCATACATCTGGGCCTGCGCCGCACACGCCAGCCATCCCGTCGTGATGATGGCCAACCAAAGTTGGATGGTCGTCTTCCTCATGTCATTCGCTCCTTGGGGTTACTGCCAAAATGGGGGGGACATCACTCCTGGACGTAGCCGACGCCCAGGAGGCACACATCGTCTTCAAATACGGTTTCGCCGGTGAACGCCACCACATCGCGCACCAGCGCCGTCAGCACCTCCGGCAGCGGTGTGCCGACCTGTTGTTGGAGGGTGCGCGTCATGCCATCCGTCTCAAACTCCTGCTGCTCGGCATTACGCGCTTCCGACAACCCATCCGTATAAAAAATCACCCGCTTGCCCGGCTCCAGCGCCGCGAACGAATGCCCGTAGTGCGCCTCGGGGAAGAGGCCCAGCGCCGGGCCCAGCGCCTCCTCGGCCACGCGCGCCTCGCGCACGGTGCCATTCGGCTCCACCACCAGCGGCAGGGGGTGCCCCGCATTCGCGTGCAGAATCCGGCCTTGATCCAGATCGAAGCACACGCAACACGCCGTCGCGAACATCAGCTCGCCCGAGCTGCTGAAAATCCGGCAATACGCCGCATTCAGCCGCGTCATGAACTCGCCCGGATCGTGGGTTTCCTTGGACAACTGCTCCAGCAAGCCGCGCAGCGTCGCCACCACCAGCGCCGCCCGCGCGCCGTGACCCATCACATCCGCCATAAACACCAGCACACGCCCCGGCCCCACCTGCAGAATGTCGAAAAAGTCGCCCCCCACCAAACCGCTGGGGTGATAGACATGCGCAAAATCCAGACGCCCCGCGCGGCCCGCCGCCGTCGTCGTCACCCGCGGATAATCCGCCGGCAAAAACGCATATTGCAACTCGCGGGCCAGGCGCAAATCCGCCTCCATCTCTTGATTCTTCTGCCGCAACTGCGCCGCATACGACTCCAGTTGCTGCTGCGCCAGCCGTTGCGGCGTCACATCCAGCAGCGAAATCACAATACCCGTCATCGCGCCATCGGGATTCAGGTTCGGCTCCAGCGACGCCTGCGCATAGAACGTCGTGCCATCCACCCGCTGCATATCCAGCTCCCCGCTCCACGTCTCGCCCGCGGTCACCGCCGCCAGCATATCGCCCGCCAGCGCCGGATCCGTCAAAAACTGGCGGAAGTTGCTCGCGTACGCCTCCTCCACCGACCCCAGGCCCAGCAGCGCCAGCATGGACGGATTCGCATAACCCGCCAGCGCCAGCTCCACATCCGCCACCGCGATCCCGCTTCCCGAGTTTTGCAGCGCGTTATATCCCGTCTTCAGCCGCTCTTCCGTCTCCTTGCGCAGCGTGATGTCGCGGATAAAAAAGCTCAGGTGCATCTTCCCCGCCAGCGGCAGGCGGTTCACGGAAATCTCCGCCGGGAACATCGTGCCATCCAGCCGTTGACACAGCGCCTGAATCAGCACAAAGCGGTTATTCTCCAGCGACCCCAGAATCGTATCCAGCAGCGACCGTTCCGCGCCGCAGAGCACATCCAGCACATTTTGCCGGCACAAATCCGCCCGCGCCCCCGCAAAAAACTGTTCCGCGCGCACATTCACGCTCACCACGCCGCCGTGCGGATCGGTAATCAGCACCGCATCGTAGATGCTTTGCAGCAGCGTTTGAAAATCCTCGCCACCCTGCGGCCGCGCCGCCGGGCTCGCGGGGATCCGGATCACGCCCGTCCCGCCCGGATGAGTTGGCGCAGGCCGTCCCAGCCGCACGCCACTGGGCGCCGGCGCCTGCTGAAGCTGCTCCAACATCACCGGCGTGATGTCAATACGCATCGTCGCCTGGGATTGTTCCTTGGACATACTCCCGCGAACATAGCCGACCCCGCCCCCCGCCGCAATGGTTTTGTGCACCGCGCCGCGCGGCTGTTCCTGTAGCCGGGCGCGCTGAGCCCGGGGCTGCTGGCTTTCGGCTGCTCCTGTCTTTTGGAGGGACGGCTTCCACGCCGTCCACGCGGCAGCGTGGCAAGCCGC
>CAZNGD010000121.1:0-6634 GCA_964572295.1 uncultured Verrucomicrobiota bacterium | reverse complement strand
CTACACCAGGACGTACACTCTTTCCCTACACGACGCTCTTCCGATCTTCGGAGGCCGACCAGATTTGGCCCAGGTTGTTGGTTTGTGAAAAATCGCCGCCCGGCTTGCAGAGCAAATAGCGCTCGTCCACGCCGTCGGGGGCATAGCCCTTGAGCTGGATGGCATAAAAGTTATCGCCCGGCTGGGTGATCCAGGCCGGGATTTCAATTTTCCACAAATCGAGCCGCGCCTGGTCTGCCGTGGGCAGGCCGCGCAGAGTCGGGCCATCGGGTGGGGCTTGGAGCGTGACCTGTTTCACCCACACGCCCATGATCCAATGCGACATGCGGCCATCCCACCAGCGCACAAAGATTTGCTCATCCGCCGGTCCGGCGAAATCGTGGGCCGTGAGGACGTAGAGCGTGATGGTGTCGTCGTTGGGGATGGCGTCGGCGCCGTTGGGGAGGAAGCAAAAGTCCTCGCCGGGCACCTGGTCTTCGTAGCGGCCCGAATGGCCGCTGGAATGATAGGCCCATTCGGTTTGGATATCGGCGCGGGCCGCCGATCCGACCAGCAAGACCACCGCGAGAATGGGCGCAAACAATTTCATGGCTACCTCCGAAATTTGGGGCATTGTAGCGGGTTTCCCGATTCGGCGCAATCCCCCGGAACCTCAAGCGGCCGCCCGCAACGGCGCGGCGGTGGCATCAGGCGCTGGCGGCCTTGGCCTGGGTGCGGACATCAAAGTCGCAAATCAGCGGCAGGTGGTCGCTCAATTGGACGTGGCGGGCCACCTCGAAGCGGGTCACGCGGATTTCCGGGCTATGCAGAATGAAGTCCAGTTGCCAGCGCGGCGACTGGCTGGGGAACGTCGGCAGGTTGGCATGGTTGGCGCTGGCCAAACGGAGTTCCTGCATGAACGAATGCAGCTCGATGCGGCCGGCAAAGGCGTTGAAGTCGCCCGCAATCAGGTAGGGTTTGCGCGCGCGCTTGACCAGCCGGGCCAAGTCCGCCAACTGCGCTTCGCGGCACCGGCGGCCGACGGCCAGATGCACGATATAGATGATGACATCCTCCAGCTCCAATTCCATCACTAGGCGCTTCATGCCCTTGCGCAAAAAATGGGTGCGTTCGTGCAAGACCGCCGGGCCGGACAGGCAGGCATTGGCCTGTTTGCGAATGATGGGCAGGCGGCTCCACCAGGATTGATAGCTGTATTTATTGCGGCAGAAGGTGCGTTTGCCGAGTTGCCGGGCAATGGCATCCGCTTGGCTGCGATGCCCTGCGCGGTAGGAACCGGCATCCACCTCCACCAAACCCAGCACGTCCGCTTTTTGCTCGCGAAAAAACTGAATGAGCGCGTCGAGATTCTGGTTGGTGCGCCGAAAAAATCCACCAAAAGGAACCGGCAGGTGGAACTTGAACCCCGTGCCGGTGGCATAACGCATATTGTATAACATCAGACGCATGGCCAAAGAAATATGGGGGAACCTACAACGCCCGGCCAAAAAGTCAACCGCTTGACCAAATAAATCTAGCGCGGCGGCCCCGCGCAGGCTACAAGGCTGGCATGAAGCGTCTCGGATTGGTTTTGGCTCCGCATCCGGATGATGAGTGCATCACTGGATTATTGCCCTTGCGCCTGCAAGAGGAGGCCGGGTTTATCATTCACGCCGTGCCCGTGACCCTGGGCAGTCGCCGGGAGCGTCAAGCCGCGCGCCGTCGCGAGTTCCTGACCGCGTGCGCGGCGCTGGGATTCAAGCCGCAGACCATGCCCGCAGGCCCACCGGAGCAGGCCATTGCCGCGCTGCTGCGTCGTTGGACACCGGAGTTTGTTTTCATGCCGCACGTGGGCGATGGCCACCCCACGCATCGGCAGGTGCACCGCCGGGGTGTCGCGGCGCTGGATGCCGTGGGCGGCTCGTGGCGGGTGGTGGAAACGGATTATTGGCAGCCGCTGACCCGGCCCAATCTGCTCGTGGCCGCGCGCGCCGGACAACTGGACCAACTGCGCCGCGCGCTGGCCTGCCACGTCGGCGAAGTGGCCCGCAATGATTATGCCGCCCGCTTGCCGGCTTGGATGAGCGACAACGTGCGGCGGGGCGCGGAACGGGTGGGGGGGGCCGGTGCCGCCGCGCCACGGATCGCCCATGCGACTCTCTACCGGGCGCGCCGCCGTGCCCACGGTCAATGGCAGGCCGCACCACGCGGGCGCTTCATCGTGTCGCGCCAGGACTTGCGCGACTGGCTCACCTCATGGGATTAGCCTGATTTTTTTCAGGCTGGTGCCGCCGCACCGAACTCACTGCTGAAAGGGCGGGGCATTCAGCAACTCTTCCAAGACCGCAAGCTGTGCTGACATGTCTTCCCGATATTCCACGTGGATACCAGTCGCCCGACCGGAGGGGACAAGCAACTTTTCGATCCATGGTGTGCTGACGTGAATCCGGCTGGGGCGCGTCTGATGCTGGAGCAACGCATCCATCAGGTGGCCCGAAATTTTCGTCAACAGGCCCTGCCAACCACCGCCGTCACTCGCCGAGAGAAGGCTGGCGCTGAGGATAAACGCCGACTCGCGTTCCGTCAGTCACAACAGATAAGGGATGGAGGGCCGTACATGCTTTTCGCCAATGGACATGGGCAAGAGCCATCATCCCAGCTCCAGCGTGTGCGGGATAAGGGGGAGTTCCCGTACCTCATGGATGACCTCCATCGGCAACTTCAAATCGTAACCCGCCAGGGGGCTCGCGGGCTTGACCCGTTGCGTGGTCCATTCCCCGGCTTTTTCCACCAGCACCTTGACCTCGGCATCGGGCGCGGCCGGTGGCCGCAAGCCGGGGTCGGCCAAGTACTGCGGGAGAAACTCCAGCGCCTTCGTCAGGCACGTGAGCAGGCAGTCGGCCTCGGCCGGTTCAAGCACCCACGGCGCATAGCCCGCGCGATAGCTCCGGAAATAGGGCCAGCCCTGCTTGCCCTGCGGCTCATAACCGATTTGTTGCAGCAACTTCTTCTCTTCAGGGAAGATGTCCCCGGCTTCGCCAAAAGCCGCCATGAGCTGCGGGGTGTTGAGGAGTTGGCTCCCGTCCGCGAAGGGATTCGCCCTTTCGGCTTGCATCTGCCAAAATAGCCGGAGACCCTCCATCCCGTCATAGAAGGTGATGGCCCGGAATTCGCCGATGGCGCCCATCACGCCGGCGAACCGCAGCTCCCGGCTGGCTTTCGGCTGAATGCCAAAAATCTCCGTTTCCTCCATCTGTTCCCACGGCGCCATGTCCCACAAGCGGAAGGCAAGGTCATACAGCGCCTGCCACTTTTCCGGCGGAATGCGGTGGAGCGGGTGATCGAATTTTTTTAGCACACATGGTTGCGGCCCGCTGCTCGCTAGCGCTGGCGATCGAGAATCTTGACGGCTTCAATGGCGGTGCGGATGGCTTCTTCCACGCCGACCTTGGCGATGATGGGCGCGTCGTCATAGGTCAGCCCGATCGTCGCCAACACTTCGCCCGCGCGCACCCGGCGGATGCTGGACACCACGTACAGCGCCGCCGATTCCATGGAGGTGGAAATCACATTCGAGCGATACCACGCGTTCCACTTGGCATCAATGTCCTCGCGAATCGGAATGTCCTTGTCCTCGATAAAAAACGCATCCTTGCAGTGCCCGATTCCCGTGTGCGCCGGAATCTTGAGGTTGCGCGCGGCCTGGCGCAGCGCCAGCGTCACATCCAAATCGGCCACGGCCGGATAGGACAACGGCACATATTGCCGCGTGGTGCCTTCCTCGCGCACCGCGCCGGTGGTGATGCACAGATCCCCCAACTTGACCTCGCGCTGCAACGCGCCGCACGTCCCGATGCGGATAAACGTATCCGCGCCGCACTTGATCAGTTCTTCCACGGCAATCGCGGTGGAGGGGCAGCCGATGCCCGTCGAGCAGCACGAAATCTTGATGCCATCCACCGTGCCGGTCCACGTGCGGTATTCCCGGTTGAATGCCACTTCCTTGGCGTTGTCGAAGAACGACGCAATCAGCGGCACGCGGCCCGGATCCCCCGGCAGCAACACATAGCGGGCGACATCGCCCCGCTTCAAATGCACGTGATATTGCAGCTCTTCTTTTTTCTTCGCGGCGGGTTTGGCAGGACGTTTCGTTTTCTTGGCCATGGCGTTTCCTTTGCTGGAATGGGTTTGCACTACAAAAGGCCAGTTTGGCGCAAAGCCTCGCCCCCGCCAAGTATTTTTGGACTCTTTGCTGTTTTCAGTGGCGGGATCATCCCGCTTGGGATGAGCAAACAGCCGTCGTCAACCCAACCTCTTTTTTCCCATTTGAACCATACTGTCCAGAGTTTATAAACTGTGGACAGTTTTTAGGTGAGCGATTTTTGTGCCTTTATCCGCGCGGTGCGGCCCCACATGACAGCGCCGACCCCAAAACCACCGCGACAAGCGGCGAAGAGCCATTTCTTCAAATGCTCTCGCTGTTTTTTGGGCGGAGCCCATTTGCTTTGTGCCCGCGCGCCGCCGCGCACGCCGGAAAGGGTTTCTTTTGCGCGGCGAATGCGCCATACTGGCCGTCATGAAGAAGGCGCTGGCTGTTTCATTCATCGGGCTGGGGATCACGTCGGTGATGGCCCAAGTGCTGCTCGTGCGCGAGCTGCTGATTGTGTTTTACGGCAACGAGTTTTTTATCGGTTGGACGCTTTTTGCGTGGCTGGTGTGGACGGCCGCCGGGGTGGGGGTGGGGGGGCGCGTTGGGGTGGCACAGACTGGCGCATTACGCCTATTGGTGGCCAGCCATGCCGCGACTGCGGTTTTGTTGCCGGCGGTTTTGGTGCTGATCCGCGCGGCGCGGACGTTGCTCGGTGTGTTGCCCGGAAGTTTGCCCGATCTGCTGCCGGCCATGGCGTTTTCCTTGCTGGTGTTTGCGCCGCTGGGGCTGGTGCTGGGCGCGCATTTTGTGGTGGCCACCCGCCCATGGTCGGCGGCCACGGATGCGGCGCATCCGGGGGGCGGCTTGGGCTGGGGCTACGTCTGCGAAACCATTGGTTTTGTATGCGGCGGGGTGCTGTTTAGTTTTGTTTTCGCCACCACCAGCGAAATGCGCACGCTGGTCTTGCTGGGCGGCTTGAATGCCCTGGCCGGGTTTGGGCTGTGTCGGCAACTACCCCGCCGCGCGTGGGGGCTGCGCGTCGTGTTGCTGGTGGTGGTGGCCGGCCTGCTGCTGCTCTCCGGCCATGCCCGCCGCTGGGAACGGCGCACGGCGGCCTGGCGCTACCCCGGCCAACTTCTGGTGGCCGCGCGCACGTCCATCTATGGCCATTTGGCCGTCACCGCCATTGACCGGCAAATCAACGTCCATGAAAACGGCTCCCTGTTGGGCGCCGAGGATGAACAACAGGCGGCGGAGAATCTGGTCCACATTCCCCTGCTGTGGCACGAGCAGCCCCGCCACATTTTGCTGATTGGCGGCGGCTTCAATGGCGCGCTGGGCGAAATCCTCAAACACCAGCCTGCGGGCGTGGATTATGTGGAGCTGGATGCCGCGCTGATTGCGCTGGCCCGGCAATATGCCGCGCCATCCCGCCAGCAGGCGTTGAACGATCCGCGCGTGCGGCCGATTTTTGCGGATGGCCGCGCCTTTCTCAACGCGCGCGCCGCCGACCCGCAAGCGGCGCCCTACGATGTCGTGATTCTGAATCTGCCGGGCCCCAGCACCGTCCTGCTCAATCGCTATTATAGTCGGGAGTTTTTCCGTGATGTGCGCCGCCTGCTGGCTCCCGGCGGCGTGCTTGCCGTGCGCCTGCCTTTCGCGCCGGATTACCTGTGCCCCGAACTGGAAAATCTGGGTGTTTCCATTGACCGCGCCTTGCGGGCGGAGTTTGCCGCAGTGTCGCTGCTGCCGGACTACGATTTGCTGTATGTGGCCTCGCCGACCGCTGCGCCCCCGCCGTCGCCGGAAACCCTGCAGGCCCGTTATCAGGCGCGCGGTCTCACCACGGAGTTTATGATTCCGCCGGCCATCGCCTACCGCCTGACCACCGACCGCGTGGCGCAAACGCAGGCGCTCTTTGCCCGCAACACGCAGGCGCGCCTCAACCGCGATACGCGGCCGGTCGCCTGCGTGTATAGCTTCGCCTATTGGCTGCGCCTGTTCCATCCGCAGGTGGCCGATGCCCTGTTGCGCGCCAGCGCCCAGCCGTGGGGCTGGGGGGCGGGCGGGTTGCTCATCGTGTTGTTGCTGATGGGCGGCGCGGTGGTCGCACGCCCCGGCCATCTGGGCCCGTGGGCCATGGGCGTGGGCGGCGGCACGATGATGGGCGCGGAGCTGGCGTTGCTGCTGGGCTTTCAGATTGTGCAGGGCCATTTGTATTACCAACTGGCGCTGCTGCTGGCCGCCTGCATGGCCGGCATGGCGCTGGGCGCCGGCTGGGCGCTGCAGCGCGCGCCAACCGGCGGCCCGCGGATACTCGCCAAGCTGCATCTGGCGCTGGCGGCGTATCTGCTCGGCATGGCGGGTGTGCTGTGGCTCATGGGGGTGGGCACATGGGCCCACGGTGTGGCCGGCGAGCTGGCCTTCCTGCTGCTGGCCTTGGGCGTGGGCGTTCTGGTCGGCTGGGAGTTCCCGCTGGCCACGCGCCTGCACTGGGCGGACAAC
>CAZNGD010000120.1:0-6645 GCA_964572295.1 uncultured Verrucomicrobiota bacterium | reverse complement strand
GTGACTGGAGTTCAGACGTGTGCTCTTCCGATCTTTGGCCTGCCGCCGTGGGTGGCGGCGCGGCTGCGGGTTCCGGGGCATTCGCTGGGCAACCTGCTGTTGACGGCGGCCATTTTTCAGGGCGGGCGCCCGGGGCGCGTGCCGACGCAAGCCGCGGTGGCGCGCGGGCTGGCGGCGGCGGCAACCGTGATGGGCATTCCGCCCGGCTGTGTGCATGCCGCCACCGCCGTGCCGGGAACCTTGATCTATGAATATGCCAACGGGGTGGTGGCCACCGGGCAGGCGCGGGCGGCGCGGGCGCGGCGCGGCTGCGCGGTGCGCCGCGTGCAGATTGCCTTCGCGGGAACGCCGCAAGCCAATCCGCAACTGCTGGCCGCGTTGCGGCGCGCCGACTTGATTGTGTACGCGCCCGGCAGTCTCTACAGCAGTATGCTGCCGGTGCTGCTGACGCCGGGGGTCGTGGCGGCCATTCGCGCCAATCATCGGGCGTTGAAGGTGCTGGGCGCGAACCTGTGGATTCAGGAGGGCGAAACCGACATGTCGTTCCGCGAGGAGAGTCGCGGCTTCTGGGTGTCGGAACTGATCGAAGCCTATGGCCGCAACATTCCCGGCGGCATTGCCGGCCTGTTTGATGTGGTGCTGGCCACGAATCTCGACACCGTGCCCGGCAGCATCATTCGCAACTACGCGCTGGAGGATAAGCATCCGATCCATTTGGACCGCGCGCGGGTGGCCAAGCTGGGCGTGATGCCGGTGGAAGCCAGCCTGTTTGCGAGCGATCGTTGGCCGCGCGAAGCCATGATTCATCACGATCCCGCGCGTTTTGCGGCGGCGGTTCGCACGGTGTATGAGGGGTTGCGCCAGCGGCCGCGCGCGACCGCGCGCGCCGCCACGCCGCCGGTTCCCGCACGGCGGACCGCCTTGAGCGCCGCCGCCCGGATGGATGCGCTGCGCGCGGAGCTGGCGCGCAAGGCCATCGTCGGCCCCGTGCAGCGGCAGGCCGTGGAGGATTTTTTCTGGGTGCACCAGGACTTGCAGACGGCGCATTTGGCCCATGTGGCCGGGGTGCGCGTGGTGCCGGATGCGCGCTGGCTCCGCAGCCGCGAGTGGGACAACGTGCTGGGCTATTACGAGCCGGCCAACCGGTTCATCATGCTGCACGAGCAAACCCTGCGCTCGCCGGCGGCGTGGGCGGCCAACTTCGCCGTGGCGTTGGGGGAATCGCTGCTGGGGCGCTACATTGCGCGCAAGTGGTGGGCGCCCGCGGTTCCCGGCGCGGGACTGCAAACCTACGAAATCGAATTGCGCCCGCCAGCCGCGCGCGAAACCATGTTGACCCCCGGCCAACTGAAAACCTATCTGCGGCTGGCGGACATGCAGCCTCGGACGGGTGAGCCGTTGCGCTATTTTCGGCCCGTGCCGCAAGGCATGGGCTTCCTGCCCTGCGGGATTTTGTTCGGGCTGACGTTTGCGTGGATGCTGGACAACGGGTATGTGCCCGCGCTGGATTTTGAAATGCACATGCTGCAATGGCCGACCTCGCGCCTGCTGCCGTATCAGGTGCGGCGGCGGAGCTCGCATCAGGAATTGGTGAGCTTCTTCCGCACGGCCATCTTTCGCCGGCCCAAATAACTTCGCGCCCACGGCGACTTTCTTGCTTCCGTTACCCGGCAGGGGGAAGTAGTATGTGTCCGTATGGCAGAACAACCTTCTTCTGAAAAACGAATCGTGGTCGCCGGGCGGCACCTGAACTTTGTGGAGCGCAATGGCTGGGAGTTTGTGGAGCGGCCGCGCATTTCGGGCATTGTGGTGGTGGTGGGAACCACGCGCCACGGCAGCCTGGTGCTGGTGTCGCAGTGGCGCGAGCCGGTGCAGTCGTGGGTCATCGAGTTGCCCGCCGGACTCGCTGGCGATGTCGCGGGACTCGAACGCGAAGAACTCATCGCGGCGGCGCACCGCGAACTGCTGGAAGAAACCGGCTTTCGCGCGGCCTCCATGGAGCCGCTGCTATCCGGCCCGCCCAGCCCGGGCATTTCCAGCGAGGTTGTCACCTTTTTCCGCGCGCGCGGTTTGGTGCGTGTGACCCCCGGCGGCGGCGAGGGGAATGAGCGGATTCGCGCGCACGCCGTGCCGCTATCGGGACTTTCCGACTGGCTGGAAACGCTGCAAGCGCAAAAGGGCATGCTGGTGGACCCCAAGGTGTATGCCGCGGCCTACCTCGTGCGCCGCGAAATGGATGAGTGGATGTATGAGTAGTGATGCGCCCATAACCGATCCCGCCGCCGCGCGTCAGGCGGAACCGGCGGAGGTCTATGCCGCGCCAGCCGACAAACGGATTTCCGTTGGCGCGCCGAGTCTGCTGGCGTTGGCCAATGGCAAACTGCTGGTGGCGTTCGATCAGACCGGGCCGGATGTCAAGGGCCTGAACGGCAAAAAAGGCAACGATGCCAAGCGCGGCCGTTGGATGCAGGGGCGCGTGATGGCCTCGAACGATGGCGGCATCACGTGGCAACTGGCGGCCACGTATCCGTTCCGCCGGGCCAGTCTTTTCCGCGAAGGGGGCGATGTCTATTTGCTGGGCGAGGCTTCCGGCGGTCTGTGTCTGATGCGCTCGCCGGATGGCGGGGCCAGTTGGTCCGCGCCGATGGAACTGACGGGGGACCTGGACCTGTGGCTGACGCCCACGACCCTGCTCGCCACCAGGGAGGCGTGGTTTTTGCCGTGCCTGATTCCGGCGGACAACAAAATGGCGCTCACGATTTTCCGCGCGCCGCGCGGTGCCAGCCTGATGCACCGCAAAGCCTGGACGCAGGGGCCGACTTCCGTGCCTGTGAGCGATTTGATTCCGGTGGTGCCCGGCGCGGGCTGCGGCGTACCCGTCGGTTCCGGCCCGGTGACGTGGCGCGAGCCGGTGATGCTGGCCATGGATGGCGGGCCCCGCCCGTGGCAGGCCGAGCAGGCCGCCCACGTGTGGGGCGCCACCAGTAGCGGGCGGCAGCATTGGGCGGCGTTGCTGCGCGTGGTGTTGCCAACCATGACCGTCGAGCAACCCACCACGCCCGGTGGCGAACCGTGGGTGTGGTTGCCCCTGCCCGGCGGCCACGACAAATTTGATGTGTTCCACGATGCGCCCAGCCGCGCCTATTGGGTGGCCGGCAGCCGCGGAATGCCCGGCCTGCCGCTGGGGCGCGAGGTGGAGCAACCGCAGGGCTTGCGGCGCATCGGGCTGTGGACCTCGGCCAACCTGGTGGAATGGGATGGCGTGGCCACATTGGTGGCCGGTGGCGATGGCCCCGCCGGCGTGCGGCGGGACCCGGCATTGGCCGTGGCCGGCAATGATTTGGCCTGGGTGTGCCGCGCGGGCGGGGAACAGAGTCGCAACGCCCGCGAAACCACCCGCATCCTGTGCGGGCGGGTGCCTTCGTTCCGGTCGCGTTCCGCCGCGCCATGAGGCTGCTTTTTAGGATGCTTTATTCCCCGCTGCTGGTAGACTGGCCACACATCATTTTGGGAGAAGACAAGGGATGAGTACAACGAAGCAACCGCCAACATCCGTGAACCAGGAACCGCCCGCGCCGCTGCCCTTCCGCTGGTTGGCCGCCGTTGTGTTGGGGGGAGTGGCTTTTGTCCTGTATTGGGTGACCCTGAGCCGTGGCGCATTTCCGGGGCTGCCCGCCAAAAGTTTGGTCTGGCAATTGCAACTGGATGTCCGCCCGTGGCTGTTGGATTCCCTGTGGGGCTATCTGGTGTTGGGCCTGTCCCATTTGCCCGGGGGGGGCGTCGCGTTTTGGACCGGGATCAGCAGCGCGTTTTTTGGCGCGCTATGCGTGGTGCTGTTAACCCTGTTGACGATGCGGCTGCGCCATTCGGTGCACGATCCGCATGATCCTGCGGAAGTCGGCCGCGAGGCGCAGGGCCGTCTGCTGGCGGGCATTGTGGCCGGGCTGTTTTTGGTCGGGAGCATTCCGTTTTGGATTCTGGCCAACCGGTCGCTGCCGGGCACGTTCCACCTGTTGATGCTGCTCGGCGCCACCTTCCTGTTTTCAGAATATCAACGCACGGGGCGGGTGGGTCTGCTCCATGCGCTGGGGCTGCTCTACGGAATCGGCATCAGCGAATTTGCCACATTCTGGATGTTCGCGCCGCTGGCCGCGCTGCTGGTGGTGCGCGCCATGTTGCAACGCGCGGAGTTTTCCGTGCGCGTGCTGGTGCGCACGGGGCTGTGCGTCTTGCCCGGCCTGCTGCTCTATCCGCTGAACGCCTGGTGGATGTTCCAGGACCCCGGCGTGCACCTGCGCGGCTTTGGCTCGTTGTGGAGCGTGGTGTGGTACACGTGGCGCGACCAATGGCACCTGATTGCCAACGCGCCGCAAACCTCCGGCTTTTTGCTGGTCATGTGCCTGACGATCGTGCCGTGGGGGATCCTCTTCCTGATGCGGTCCAAGAAGGCGCCGTGGCGCCACTCCGCGTGGCAGGTCTTTTTGCGCGCGCTGGTGCTGGCGGTGGCCGTGGCCACGCTGTTCGATGCCGCCGTTTCGCCGTGGCACTATTTCGGAATGCAGTACCTCATGGCGACCCCGTACCTGATTTTGGCGGTCTGCGCGGGGTATGTCGCCGGCGAGTTTTGGGTGATGGGGCAAACCCGGTCGCATCGCAACGCGGGCATTGGCCAGCCGCTGCGCCGCCTGCTGGCCGGCCTGAGCCTGCTGCTGCCGCTGGTGGGCGTGGCGGCGATCGTCCAGAATTATCCGGTGGCCGATGGCCGCTTCGGCACCCGCCTGGAAGCGCTGGCCAACGAAACGCTGGATGCCCTGGATGGGCGCGATGTGCTGCTGAGCGACGGCGTCATGGACGATGTGCTGCGCCTGCGCTCGTGGGAACGCAAGCTGCCGGTGCACATTGTGCCGCTGCGCAACACCGACTCCCAGCTCTACCGCCAATATCTGGCGTTGACCTTCAACAGCGAGCGGCAACAGTCGCTCCTGTACATCAGCTTCCCCGCCTTCATGCAGGAATTCATTGCCGCCGACGAAAACCTGCAACGCTTGGCGGCCATTGATTATGCCGACCCCCTGCGGGAATACGGCTATTTGGCGCCCGACCGCATGCTCTACCGGGCCGAGGCGCGGGAGCAAAACATTGATCTGCCCGCGCTGGTGGCCCGCCAGCAGCCCTTCTGGGCCGCCATGGAAGCCTTTGCCGCGCAGCCGGCGAACGCCCGCAATCCGGCGGTCGGCTTCCAGCAATATCTGCTGCGCCTCACCTCCAAGGTGGCCAACAACATCGGCTGCATGCAGGTGGAACGCGGCGACAACGCGGGGGCCCTCGCCACCTTCCAGCAGGCGCGCCGCCTGTACCCCGACAACATCAGCGCGCTGCTCAACCTGCTGACGATTGCCCAGACGGAGAAGCTGCCCGCAAGCGAGGAATACACCGCGCAATGGGATGAGTTCAAGGAGCGGCACAACCTGGATAGCCGCGTGATGTGGTCGCTCGCGGCGCTCTACGGCTATGTGTACAACCCCGGCTATCTGGTGCGTCAAGGCATGATGTGGGCGGTGTCCGGCAAGCCGCGCCTGGCCGAGGCCGAACTGCGCCATGCCGCCGGCCGCCAAGGCGTGAATGCCGCCGTCAAGGCCTTCCTCGGCCGCGCTTATTTGCACAGTCAGGACCTTCAGCGCAGCGCGGAATATTACCGCGAGGCCACCCGGGAAAATCCGCAGGATGCCCGCTCCCTGCTGATGCTGGCCGAAATCGCCATGCGCGATGAACGCTATGACGAAGCCGATGAATGGCTGCAAAAAGTGGAAGCCGCCGGGGTGCCCGCCGACCGGCTGCGCTTCGAGCGGATTGCCCTGGTCTATCTGCGCGGCGATGCCGAACAGGCGCTGCAGCAGTTGCTGGGCCTCGTCCAGAAGGAAAAGGAAAACGTCCGCGCCTGGGCGCTGCTGGCCATGCTGACCAGCGACGCCCCCGATCCCACGCTGCACCAACGCGCGATCAAGGCGCTCAAGGAACTGCAGGGCACCTCGGCCGATGTGCGCCTGCTGCTGGCCGAGCTGGACATCAAGCAGCAAAACTGGCCGGCCGCGCGCGACAAGCTGGAACAGTTGACCCGCACCAACCCGCGCAACGTCCGCGCGTGGGAATTGCTGGTGGAAGTGGACTTCCGCGAGCGCAAGCGCGACTTGGCCGATGACCACGTGCGCAGCCTGCTGACCCTGAGCCCGAACAACTACACCGGCAATCTGCTGCTGGGCTCGCTGCAATACGCGCGCGGCCAATTCTCGCTGGCGGAGTCGTCCTACCGTGCCGCGTTGCTGGTGCGGCGCGATCCTGCCGCGCTCAACGATCTGGCCTATCTGCTCATGGTCAACAAACCCGCCGCCTGGGGCGAGGCGCGCGCGCTGATTGAAGAAGCGCTCGCCATGCAACCGGACAACCGGGTGATCTTCCTGTCCACGCGCAGCGAATTGAACCTGCGCGAAGGTCGGCTGGATGAGGCCGAGGACGACCTGCAACAGGTGCTCACCGCCATGCCCAATCAGGCTGCGGCCCTGCTGCTGGCGGCCGAGCTGTATGCCGCGCGCGCCGCCGAGCTGGCGGCCGCCGGCGATGCCGCCGCCGCGCAACGCCAGCGGGCGG
>CAZNGD010000119.1:0-6646 GCA_964572295.1 uncultured Verrucomicrobiota bacterium | reverse complement strand
GTCCGGGGGCAGACCGCCCTGCGAGCGGCCGAGGCTCATGCTGCCGCGCGTGGGATGGAAGCGCATGCCGATCTCGCGCGCGGCATCAATCTCAATGTCCAAAAATTCCTGCGGGGCGGACTGCGGGAACACATAAAAATGGTCGGTACTGGTGGTGCACCCGCTCAACAGCAATTCGCCCAGCGCGATTTGCGTGCTGACGCGCACCGCTTCCGGATGCAACCCGCGCCAGACTTCGTAGAGCCACAGCAGCCAGTCGAAAAGCTTGGCATTTTGCACGGCGGGAATGTTGCGGGTGAGGGTCTGATAAAAATGGTGGTGGGTGTTGACCCAGCCCGGATAGGCCACGCACCAGCGGCCATCCAGCACGCGCGCACCGGGCGGCGTGGGCAGGTTCGCCCCCACGGCTTCGATGGTAGCGCCCGCCAGCACCACATCCACATCGTGCAGCACGCGGTAATCATCATCCACCGTCACCAGCGTGTGGATTTTTTCGATTTTCAGTTTGCTCATGGCCTTCTCCTCAACATGGCCGCAGGTTCATGGCGCGGGCGCGGCCAGCGCCGCGTGCAACTGCGGCGAAGCGGCGCAGACGACTTCCCGCGCCCAGCGCCCCGCCTGCCCCGGCCGCACGCTGACCGTGGCGCCAGCGGCGGCCGCCACGGCCACGGCGCCGGCAATATCCCACAACCATACATCTTCTTCCACATAGCCATCCAGCCAGCCGCAGGCGACATACGCGCCCATCAACGCCGCCGAACCCAGCATGCGGATTTTCTTGAAACGCTGGACATGGCGCATCAACTCCAGCAGCGGCGCGTCCGCATAATCCTGCTGATGCGGGAAGCCGGTCGCCAACGCGGCCTTGGCCGCGCGGGTTTCGCCGGAAGTCCGCACCGGCTGCCCGTTACGCCACGCCCCCTGCCCCACGATACCCGTGAACAGCTCGTCGCGGAAAAAGTTATACACCGCACCGAGCACCGGCCGGTCATTCTCCCACAGGCCGATGGCGGAACAGCACAGCGGCATCCCGCGTGAATAATTGAACGTGCCGTCGAGCGGGTCCACCACCCACATCCGGCTGGTTTCGGTCACCGCGCCGTGCTCCCCGCTTTCTTCGGTCAACACCGGCAGCGGGCAGCCCTCGCGCAGGATCGCCAGAATGCGCTCTTCGGCCAGTTGATCGGCCTTCAGCTTGATGTCGTGGCCCGGCTCGCTCAACACTTCGATCGGCTGCCGGCTCAACTCCAGCAGCAAACGGCCCGCCTCCTTGACCGCGGTCACCGCCACCGCCAAAGCGGCTTGCCGATCCAACTCTTGCATCGCGCCCATGATGACCCAGCCTATCCCTTGCCCCCGGCCGGGTCAAGCGCATCGTCTCTTTGGCGGCGTATGGTTGCGCCTCCGTGCCGAGGGAAAATCACGTTGTTTTCCTCTCGCCAAGACGCCAAGGCCGCCAAGGATGCCATTCCATCGGGAAGCCCATTGACGATCCGAATCACGCCATCTTTCATCAAGGCCCCGCCAAAATTCAGCAGGTATCCAAGCCTCAAACCAGTGAGTTTGAGACAGATCGAAGTTGCTTCTGGTGAGCGTGGTGCAGGCTCCCCACCGTCTTCAGCTCGATAGAGCATTTGAAGAAATAATGTAGCCGGGAGGCCGTAGCGAATTGGGCTTGGCCGAGGAAGGCGAAGCAGGAATAGCCGCGCTATTTCGATGCAGCCTGACAACGGCCAAGCCCAATGCAGTAGACAAAACGGCTACAGAATGGATGAAAATGCTCTAATCACCTTATTTTCCACAATCATGTCCGCACGAAATCTCGCGCCGAAGCGCATGCCCCGATAAACGATGGCGACGGGAACCTGCCGCTCGGTATTCCGCCCTCGCTTACGCAGTTCATTGGATAAGACGACCCGTGGACTGTTGCCAATAATCCAGGCCCAAGTTCGCGATGGATCGCAAGCGCGGGATCAACGATTTCTTTACCTATACTGTTCTCATCCATCTTGGCGGCCTTTGCGTCTTGGCGAGGGTCTTTCTTTTACTCCGTTGGATTGGCCCGAGCCGGGGGGATGGTTTTGGCCATGCGCCAGTCGTCCATCACGAAGCCGCCGCCGATATCCGTCACCTGCTCGTTGGTTTTATGAAAGCCCATTTTCTCGTAAAACGCGATGCTCGCCGTGTTGTGGCGGTTCACCGTCAGCCACAGCTCGCGGCAGCCGGTGGCCCGGCAGCGCTCCTCGGCCAGCGCGATCATGGCCCGCCCGATACCCGTCCGGCGGCGGTCGTCTTTCACGTAAATCTTGCTGACCAGCATCCGCTGCTGGGCGGGCTCCGGCACCAGCGCCAGATAGCCGACTCCCGGCGCGAGATAATACTCGTGGTCCGCCGCGCTGATTTGCCGTGTGATGGCCTCCTCACTTTGGAAGGCCGCCAGCATATACCCCACTTGCGCCGCGCCAATCAGCGGCGTGTAGTACGCCGTCCAAATGTCGCGCGCCAACTCCGCCACGGCCGCAATCTGCTGCGGCCCCGTCACTCGTTCCAACTTCATGTTTCTCCCTCTTTCCGCCGGATGCCCGTGCCGCCCCCGCCCCCCCATGCCAGCAACGCACATCCCGCCAGCAAGGCCGGCGCGTTATTTTGAATGGCCGCCGGTTTGGCGGCATACGGCAACAACGTCCATGCCACCACCACGCTCAACCCCGCCAGCGTCAGCAAACGGCCCATGTTATCCCTGCGCCACGCGAGGCCCGCGCCCTGCGCCGCCACATAACCGGCAAAACCCATCGGCAGCATGGCCAGCTTGTAGTCGTGGCTCACGCCCGGCAGCAGCAACATCCCCAGCACGGCCAGCAACGCCGCGCCGGCAAACGTCACCGCCCCCGGTTGCCGCCACGCGCGCCACAAACCCCACCCGAGGCACGCCACGACCCCCGCAAACAACCACGGCACCGCCGCCGGCTGCCCCACCCCCGCCGCAAAACTTTGCAGCGAGTGGTTGCCCACCCACACATACGGCGCGGCCGCCTGCGCCAGCACCGAATGCCCGAAGGCCCGCGCCGTCGTCACGCCCAACGCCAACAACAACGCCACATTGACCACCCCCAGCAGCACCCACCGCCGCCCATTCGCCACCCATGCCCCCGCATCCTTGGTGAAGAAAAACACCAACAGCGCCGGATACAACTTCAGTTGTACGCCCACGCAAAACAATGCGTAGCCCGCCAAGCGGGCGGCCACGCCGCGCCCCCGGCAAAAAAAGTACACCCCCCACGCCGCGCACCCCAGCGCCACCACATTGAACTGGCCCCAGCGCAGCTCAAAAAACAGCCCATAGGAAAACAGGCCCAGGAGCGCCACCAGCCACACCGCCTTGCGATCCGCCTGCGGCCAGGCCAACCGTGGCAGCCAGGCTGTTGTCGAAATAAACACCAAAAGCGTCAACGCCGTCAACACGGCCCGCGCCGCCGCAAACGGCAGCAGGGTCAGCGGCGCAAACAACACCGCCGCCAACGGCGGATAGGGATTCAGCGCGGCGTAAGGATTCCCCGTGGCCAGCCACGCGCGCGCGTAATCGAGCATCATGGCCAAGTCGCCGCCGACCGGTTGCGCGGGCAGTGATGGCGGCCATAGCGGCCCGCGCCCGCCCCACCCCGGCGCCACCCACGCGCCCAACCAGCCCGCGCCGATCAACGCCCACACTGGAATGACTCGTCTTGGGTTCATCTTGTCGCTGCTTGGCCAAAAAGTTCTCACTATCCCCCCCCGTCCAGCAAGGAATTTTCTGTGCCCGCAGGCATGGACAAGCCTCCCGGGATAGTGGATAGTTGCCGCGAGAGGAGTCTGTCCATGAAACGCCTTGTGTTTGCCAGCCTGCTGACCGCTGCCACGATGGCCCACGCCATTGTGCCGGCCGATTTCGGATTCACGCGCAACCTGTTCGCGGTCTACAACGAAACCGATCACCTCGCGGAAGTTCGTCTCGATGCCCCCGCGTTTGCGTTGACTCAACCGGGCTTCACCGATGTGCGCCTGTTCACGCAGACCACCGGACAGGACACCCCCTACGTGCTGGAACCCGTGCGCACCTCCCGCGAGCAAACCCGGCGCGCCTCCCTCTCCCCCGTCAAGGCCGACGTGCGCACCGTCTCCGACCAGATCACCGTCGTGACCATTGAACTGCCGCACGATGCCCCCGCCGCCCAAGGCCTGGAGGTTCGCACCCCGCTGCAAAACTTCGTCCGCTCCGTGCGCGTCTCCGGCAGCGATGACAATCAATTCTGGCGACCGTTGACCGAGATGGCCATCTTCGACTACTCCCAGTTCATCAACATGCGCCGCACGGAAATCCCCCTGCCCGCCAACTCCTGCCGCTATTTTTCCGTTGAAATCGTGGCCGCCACCCCGGAGGCCATCGCCCCCCTGACCGCGCTGCTGCGCGACAACAGGCGGGACCCCGCCCCCGCCACGGAGCTGCTCAGCACGCCGTTTCACGCCGCCGGGATCACCGTCTGGCACGACCGCACCACGCAAGTCCCCGATGCCCTCGAACTCCAGGAATGGCCGCCCGTTTCGGTCACCATCTCCCAGGATAAACGGCAACACATCACCGAAGTCATTGCCACCACGCTCGGCGCGCCCATCACCCGGTTTGAGTTTGATATCCCCCCCGGCAACTTCAGCCGCATTGTCACCGTGCAAGTCTCGGCCGAGCGCGATGGCATCCCCACGTGGCGCACCGTGGCCGACGGCATCCTCTCCTCCACCCTGCTGCCCGACTACGCCACCAACCAGCTTGCCGTCAACTTCCCGGAACAGCGTTCGCCCCAGATTCGGCTGGTGGTGCAAAACGCCAACAGTGCGCCCCTGAACATTGCCGGCGTGCGCGCCTTTGGCCCGATCTATCGCCTGTTCTGGATTTCCGCCGCGCGCACCGCCTATGTCCTCGCCTACGGCAACGACCAGATCGCCGCGCCCGCGCCTGACGATGCCGCCATCCGCGCCGCGCTCGACGCTGGCGAGCGGGCCGACCTCTGGCGCTTGGTCCCCGCCCCCCTGCCGGACTACAAGGCGCCGCGCCCGGTGGTCCCCATGCTACAGCGGCCCGGCACATTCGTCATTCTCGCGGGTATTGTGCTGCTCACGCTGGGCATCTTGTATGTCCGAATGCGCAAATAGCCCTGGGGTGCCCCCCCCCACCACCTCCGCATCAAGCTTCCAGCGTCAGCAGACGCACGCCGCCCGTTTGGCGGATTTGCTGAAAGCAGCCGCCCTCCTGAATCACGCGCACCACGGCGGCGGCATCGTGTACCCGCGCGCCGCAAATGGCCGCAAAGCCCAACGCCAACGCTTCCGCGCACAGCGGCGCGGACGGCCCCACCAACATTTTCCATGCGCCCGGCTGCACGGCATCCAAAATGCCGCCCAGCGTTTGGTTCACCAGCGCGGAAGCCGTGACGCATAACCCGTCGCAATGGGCCAGCCGTTCCGCGCGTTCAGACGTCAGCGCGTAGCCGGTCTGTGGATCCTTCTCAAATATCTCCACCGCCGCCGCACACTTTTTCAACTGCGGAATAAACGGGAACCACCCCACCACGCCCACCACCTGCCCCGCCCCCCAGGCGCAAGCCAGCTCGCCCGCATTACGCTCCGACACCGTGCCCGTCGGCGGCGGCAACAGCGCATTCAACGCCGCCAAGCCCAGACTGCGCTCCAAGGCAAACGACGAACCTACGCCCGCCGCCAGCTCGCGCGCATCGCGTCCCACCAATGTCCCCGCCGTCGCCAGCCGCTGCGCGTGCGGGCCATGCGTCGGCCCCTCCTCCAGCATCGTGGTGGCCAGCCCCGTGCCGCGCGCCGTCTCCACCACCGTCCAATAAGGCCCGATCCATACCCCGCGCACCGCCACCGGCGCCATCGGCAACCGCGCCACCAACTGCGTCAAAAAATCCATCCCGCCCCGCCTAAAAACCGTTCATCAGAATGATGGCCTCTTGCTGGGGCACTTCGATCTGCCCCTGCCAGCCGGCCGGCCAACTCGGCGGCGGCTTGCCCGCAGGCCAGCCAACCGGAGTCAGCCCGCGCGGATTGATCTCCCGCCCGTTGCCGATCATCTTCCACGCCGTGGAACCGCCCAGCTCCACCTCCATCGAGCGCGCGCGCACGTCGGCATTGAGCAGCACCGCAAAGCCGCGCCCGGCGTGCAGTTCGGGCACGTTGACCACATAGCCCATCAATTTCGGATTGTCCGGCAACAACCAGCGGTAGTACGAACGCGGGGGCCGCTGCGCCACGCGGAATGCCGCGCCTTCCGGACTCATTCGCAACTGAATCATGCCCGTGTAGTAATCCAGGGCCTGCCGCGCCAACGGCCGGTCGCGATCGGTCCAACGCAGGGCATTGACCGCATCCCCCCGGTTGTAGGTGTTGTTGATGCCCCACTTGCTCCGCAAATACTCCTGCCCCTCGTAGAGCATCGCCTTGCCCAGCGACGTGAACAAAATCGTCGCCGCCAAACGGTTCAGCGCCGCGTCGCGGTCATTCAGCAGCCGCCCATCCCGCTCCGGATTCGCCGTCAGCTCATCAATGTAGGCCATGTCATCGTGGCTCTCCAAATAATTCACCGGCTGCAACGGATTCA
>CAZNGD010000118.1:0-6659 GCA_964572295.1 uncultured Verrucomicrobiota bacterium | reverse complement strand
CACCTGATTCCGAATGGACGGGATAAAGAAAATGACGCCTTTTTGCACCGGCAGATTCATGGACATATCCGCCGCGCCAAAGAGACGATCCAGATTCAGGGGAACCAACGCATATTCGCCATTCGCCCGCGGACGCAGGATGCGCGCGCCGCTCCAGTCAGCATATTCGCCCAAGCCGCCAACCATGGTCACGACCTTGATAATGTCCAATCCGGGGACATACGGATGGAAACCCGGCGAACCCAATTCCCCCAGGGCCAAGAATTCGTCACGCCCCTCCTCCCGGCCGCGGGTTGGCACAATAATCATGTCACGGGGCCGCAGGTATTGGTCGTCCGAAAAATCCAGCGTGTCCAACATTTTCTGGACATTCACTTCCACCGTTTGCCGCTCCATGCTGCCGCCGGGGGTCCACCGTAAAATCCGCACCCGATCTCCCGCCGCGTCTTCACGCAAGCCGCCGGCGCGTGTGATCGCTTCCATCAACGTCAGCAGCGAGTCCCCGCGGAACGGAATACTGCCCGGCGACTGCACCGCACCGGTGAGCAGCACATCGCCCTCCACAAAGTTGGCCACGGAAATGGTGACATTGGCTTCTTTGAAGTAGCGATCTTCCAGCACGTTTTCGAGTCGGCGCGCCGCCTCGTCGGCCGTCAATTCGGCAATCACCACGCGCCCGGCGAACCCGACATCAATGGAACCATCACCCGCGACGGCATAGACCCGATTCATGTCGGGTTGTTCCCGCACGGAAATATTGAGGCGATCCCCGGCCATGATTCGGCGCCCCCCCCCCTCGGTCGTTCCCGTAGTGGGCTTGGCTTCGCCAGCCCCATAGGCAACCCCGGCGCAGGCCCACAGGCACGCCATTAATCCCCCCATCGCAAGTCCAGACAACAGGCCAGATTTCATGCCTAAAACGTACCCGACTCAAGGGGGCAAGACAATGCCCGATTTCAAGAAATCTGCCGTGGCGTGATGCGCGGTTAAAACGCGTAGATCAGCGTGTACATCACGAGGTGCTTTTCGTTGGCCCCGTTGTCATGGAAATTGGAGTTTTCCCATGTGTATTCATAGGAAAGGCTGCGGGACAATTTGCGGGAAAGCTGCCGCATGTGAGTCAGACCCGTCGTCAACGTGGTCGTTTTCTCGGTTTCCGCGTTGGGCACACCCAGCGGTGTTTCCAGCTCGTATAATGCGGAGAAGTGGAAATCCAATCCGTACACCACCAGGTCCCGCAACGAAAAATCGTAGCCATACGTTGTGGATTCGGTATCGGTGTTGGACCCGAAAGTGGCTTCCGGTTCTTGGCTAAAGGTGAGCGAATGCTGCGCCCGCGGCCCGAGGAGTTGGGTCAGCACGATGTTGTATTCAAACGTCACTTCGTCATCGTCGTCATCCTTGTTCTGGCCGGGCAGCGCAAAATCAGGGCTGCTGCTCTCCCACGTATCCTCCCAAGTGGCTGAAAGCGACAAATGAATGGTTTTGGACAAATCGAACTCATCCATCACCGTGATGGTATGCGTCGGCTCCCAGGTCGGGTCTTCCCGACCGGCAGTCTGGTCCACTTGTTCATCTTCGTAGCTGAAGCCAAACTGATAGGTAATCTTGGGCCGCCGCAAAATATCCACGGGGATACTGCCGTCAATGCCGAATGTCTGCGTGATTTCGGTGGTTTCCTCTTCGGACTGCAACTGGGTGGTAACGACCCGTTCCCACGTGTAGAAAATGCTGCCCCAGCGGAAGAGATCCAGAAAGATGCTGGCGGTCGTGGTAATTTCCTCCTGGTCGCCCGCTTGGTACTGCTCAAAACGGTGCATCTCGCGGCTGTAGTCTTCGGAAAATTCGAGGCGCAATTTGCGATAATTCCAATTGGCGAAGGCGTTGGCCTCCCAAGTCAAAACCGGGTCACGGCTGGTTCCGCCCGGCACATATTGGTCCTCAATGCCTTCCACGGAATAATCCACGCTGGCCATCCCGCCCAGCGTCAAGCGCGGATGCACGGTTTGGAAATTCAGCACGAGGTTATAGACCTCGGTGTCCAGATCATTGCGGCGGAAATAATCCTCATAGCCGATCATGCCCGCCACATTGAAGGTTATCCGCGGCCACATCGTCAGCGTTTGCGACTGAATGGACAGGCTCGGCATCAGATAGAAGTCGCCCTTGATCATGCCGGGCGTTTCTTCCTCGGGATAGACATCATCCACGTTGCTGTCGTAGGCCAAGCTCAAGGTGCCGACCAACGTCAGGTCCAAGTTCCCCACGCGCATGCTTTGCGCCCGCCCCGGCCCGGGCCAGAGCAGCAAGGCTGCCAGCGCCAGAGCCGCGCACAGGCCCGCCCCAGCCCAGCCGGGTTGTCCACAGGGCCGTTTGGTCATGTGATCCCGCCCCACCTTGGATTGGGTCGCCTCGCGCATGAACACATCCACCCGCCGCAGCCCCGGCGCTAGGCCATCAGCCTGCCCTGCGGGTGACCGTCCGACTACCGATCGCTCTTGTTGGCGTTATATTCGCGAACCGCAGCGGCCGTGGAGCCCGAGAAATCGCCCGGCTCGCCCCATTGCACCACTTTGCCATTCTGGAAGTATACCCAGTATGTCTTGGGTGTCCAAGTGAACACCGGCGGCAGGTATTCCCAGATTTCGGCGAACTCCTGATCCTTGTAGATTTTGGAAGCGCGCACCGTGAATGGTTTGCCAATGGCTTCCCGCACCGCTTCGGGCTCCATGCCCAACTGCAACTTGCTGACGTTAACATTCCAGGACGCACAAGCGCTCAAACCGAGCGTCATGACGAGTCCCATCAGGATCCCTCTTGCTGTTCGCATCATTGGTTTCTCCCTTTTGCGGAGGCTCTGCCTAACCCAAACAATTTCGTAACTTTGTGCCATGAAAGCCCCTTCATGGCAAGCAAAAGACGGAACTATTTCCCGCCCGGGCAGTGGCCGGGCAAGCGGTCTAGCGCCGCAGCGCTTTAATCAGCTCCGGGATCACCTGGAACAGGTCGCCCACGATGCCGATATCCGCCACGCCGAAGATGGGCGCATCGGGGTCTTTGTTGATGGCGATGATCGTATCGCTGCTGTTCATGCCCACCAGGTGTTGAATCTGGCCGGACACCCCGCAGGCGATATAAATCTTGGGCCGTACGGTCTTGCCCGTTTGGCCCACCTGATGGAAGCTGGAAATCCAGCCGGCATCCACCGCCGCGCGGCTGGCGCCGATGGCGGCGCCGCCCAGGGCCTCCGCCAAGTCCGTCAGCAGCTTGAAGTTTTCCGGCGAGCCCAGCCCGCGGCCGCCGGTCACAATAAACTCCGCTCCGGCCACATTCACTTCGTTTTGCATGGCATTGACGACATCCAACACCTTCACCACCGGGTCTTGCAGGGTCAGCGGTTCCAGGATCAGTTCGCCAGTCCGCCCGGCCACGGGCGTGGCCGGCTTGAAGACCTTGGGGCGCACGGTGGCCATCTGCGGACGGTGATCCGGGCAGATGATGCACGCCATGATGTTGCCCCCGAACGCCGGACGGGTTTGCAGCAGCAACCGCTTTTCCACATCCACATCCAGCTCCGTGCAATCCGCCGTCAACCCGGCGCTGACCTGAATGGCCACGCGCGCGATGAAGCCGCGCCCGACGCTCGTGGCGCCCGCCAGCACGACTTCCGGCTTATATTTTTTGATCAAGGCGCTCATGGCCTCTGAATACGGCTCCGCAGTATAAGCCGCCAACGCCGGGTGATCCACCACATGCACCTTGTCCGCACCGTGCGCGAAGAGGGTTTGCGCCCCGTCTTGGATTTGGTGGCCCAGCAGCACCGCGCACAGCTCGGTGCCCAGCTTGTCCGCCAAGCGCCGCCCCTCACCCAGCAATTCAAACGCCACATCCTGAATCCGGCCCGCGCGCTGCTCGGCAAACACCCACAAGCCGCGGTAGGCCGCCTGATCCGCGGTCACGCCCTGCCGCTCGGCCACTTCGATGGACAGCGCCCCCACCGGGCAAACCTCCACACACGCGCCGCACGCCGTGCAGGCCTCATTCACCTCCACCTTGCCGTCCTCCGCCCGTTGGGCCAGGGCGCAAAACGGACACACGGCAACGCACGCGCCGCAACCGGTACACAAATCCAAATCAATCTTCAAGGCCATGGGTGCCGTCTCCTAAATCAGTTTGCGTTCGCGGAGCACATCCGCCAGCCGCTGCGCCATCACGGCGGGTTCTTCGCCCTGCCATTTCACGCCGCTGGTCTTGGCCGGCGGCGAAAAAATCTTCACGACCCGCGTCGGCGAGGCATTCAGCCCCAGCTTCGCCGGGTCGGCGCCCACCGCCTCCGCCGTCAGCGGCACGATGTTCAGTTTCCTGGCCGCCATTTTGCCGCGCAGCGAAGCCAGACGCGGCACATTGGCCTCCTTGAGCACCGTCAACACGCAGGGCAGCGCCACTTCCAGTTTTTCGTAGCCGTCCTCGTAGGCACGCTCCACGTGCGCCACGCCACTGGTGATTTCGATTTTATAGGCGTAGGCAATGCACGGCAGCCCCAGCCAATCGGCGATGCCCGGCCCCACCTGCGCGGTATCGCCATCAATCGCCTGCTTGCCGCACAGGATCAGGTCCGGCGGGTCCATCTGGCGGATGGCCATGCTCAGCGCATAGCTGGTGGCCCACGTATCGGAGCCGGCGAAGGCCCGGTCGCTCAGCAGCGCCACCGCATCCGCGCCGCGGCCAACGGCCTCCTTCAGCACCTCGGCGGCCTGCGCCGGACCCATCGTCAGCACGGTCACGCGGCTGCCGGCGTGTTGTTCCTTCAACTGCAGCGCCATTTCCAGCGCATTTTCGTCGAAGGGATTCATGATGGACTCGACGCCCTCGCGCACCAGCGTATTGGTTTCGGGGTTGATCCGAACCTGCGTGGTGTTGGGGACCTGCTTGACGCAAACCACAATGTGCATAGATTTCTCCTCCGGCGGGGAACCGCCGTCTCTCCGCGCCGCGACCCGCGGCCTACTTCCTGGCCACCGCGCTGTATTCCTTATTCAGGGCCAGCCCGATGATGTCGCGCTGGATTTGGTTGGTGCCCTCGTAGATCTGCAAAATCTTGGCGTCGCGCATCATTTTCTCGACCGGATATTCCTTCATGTAGCCATAGCCGCCGAACACCTGCACGGCATCCGTGGCCACCTGCATCGCGATATCCGAGGCATACATTTTGCACATGGCCGAGAACTTGGAGATGTCCTTCACGCCGCGATCAATCGTCTGAACCGTCGCATACGTCAGCGCGCGGGCGGCTTCGACCTTGGTGGCCATTTCCGCCAGCATCCAGCTCAAGCCCTGATTGGCGATGATGGGCCGCCCGAACTGCTCGCGCACCTTGGCATAGGCCACGGCCTCATCCAGCGCGCCCTGCGCCAGGCCAATCGCCTGCGCCGCAATGCCCGGCCGCGACACATCAAACGTCTTCATCGCCCAGATGAAGCCCGTGCCCTCGCGGCCGATCAGGTTTTCCGCCGGCACTTCGCAATCTTCAAAAATCAACTCGCGCGTCGCGCTGCAACGGATGCCCAGCTTGTCTTCCTTTTTGCCGAACGAGAATCCCGGCGTGCCCTTTTCCACAATAAAGCAGCTCACGCCGCGCGCGCCGCGGCTTTTATCCGTCACCGCAAAAATCGTGTAGATATCCGCCTCGCCGCCGTTGGTGATCCACTGCTTCGCGCCGTTGAGGATATACTTGTCGCCCTGCTTGACCGCCGTGGTGCGGATGGCCCCCGCGTCGGAACCCGCGTTGGGCTCCGTCAGGCCGTACGCCGCCCACTTTTCGCCACTGGCCAGCGGCGGCAGAAACTTTTTCTTTTGCTCGTCGCTCGCGCCCAGCAGAATCGGGTCCGCGCCCAGGCCATTCGCGGCAAACGACACCGACACGCCGATGCAAATCCGGCTCAGCTCCTCCACCGCCACAATATGCGGCATGCTGTCGCCCTCGAACGTCCCGCCATACTCCGTCGGGATGTACAGCCCCATCAGATCCATCTTCCCCAGTTCCCGCAGCAACTCCGTGGGAAACACCCCTTTTTCATCCAACTCCGCCCGCACCGGCTTGACCCGGGCCACCGCAAACTCGCGCATCATGCTCCGGATTTCCAACGCCATTTCCGACAAGCCGTAATTCAGTTCTGCCATTTCCAGACTCCTTATGCCGCGTGCCGCCACGTTGACGAACACGGCAGCGGACTATGCCAGAGCCCCCCCCGCCGATGCAATCCAAAGATGCCGCCCGCCTTGTCCCGCCGGCGGTCCGCCCCTCCCTGACCCGCCCCTGTGGGTTCGCCTGAATCATTCACCTGAGTTCCGCATTGTACGCCCAATAATTTCGTTGATTCGGGCTTTTGTAGGGCGGGAATGGTTGAGGAACGAAACCTTCCCGCCGGGAACGGCTGGAAGGTCTGCGACCATTCCGGCCCTACAATTCAATCCGCAACAGGAAAAATGACCGGATTTTTAAATGATCCGCATCATTGGCCTCTGTAATCAATCATGCCTTTTTCTTCCCGGTTGATGACTTATTCAGGTTAGAGCATTTGAAGAAATCATGTGGCCGGGAGGTCGTAGCGAATTGGGCTTGGCCGAGGAAGGCGAAGCCGGAATGGCAGCGCCATTTC
>CAZNGD010000117.1:0-6667 GCA_964572295.1 uncultured Verrucomicrobiota bacterium | reverse complement strand
CCGGCGCACTCCCCGCCGTGCCGTTGCCGCTTGAGCTGCTGCGCCCTGCGCCGCCGTTGCCGCCGCCTGTCGGCGCGGTCGCGCCCGGGCTCAGGGCGCCCCCGCTCCACAAGGCGGGCGGGCCGCCCACCGTGCCCGCAGGCGTGGCGGCATACCACACCACCACGCGCCCGGTCGCCCCCGCGCCGCCCGTACGGGTGCCGCCCGTGCGGTAACTACCGCCGCCGCCACCACCCGGCGCACTCCCCGCCGTGCCGTTGCCGCTTGAGCTGCTGCGCCCTGCGCCGCCATTGCCGCCGCCTGTCGGCGCGGTCGCGCCCGTGGCGCTGGTGGCGTTGTTGCCCGCCGCGCTGCTGCCGGCGGAGGAACCACCACCGCCTCCATACGATCCCGTCACCCCATTGGCGCCGTTGCCGCCGGCATATTGAATGGCGCCCGTGCCGGTGGCCGCGCCGCCCGCGCCGCCAGTGGCGTTATTTTGCGCCACACCGCTGCCGCCGCGCGCCAGCACCAGTGTCGTGCCGCCAAGGCTGGCTGATGAATTGCCACCGGCGGTGTTGGCCGCGCCACCCGTGCCGACGGTAATCGTGAGGCTGTTGCCGGGTGACACCGACACCTCGTTGCGGCTATAGGCGCCGCCGCCGCCGCCACCGCCGCCACCGGTCGTGGTTCGCGAAGCGCCGCCGCCGCCGCCACCCCACGCCTCCAACCTCACCAGCCCAACTCCCGCCGGCACGGTGAACGTGCCGCTCGAATTGAAGGTGTTGGATGCCGTGAAATTCGTCGAATAAAATTCCGCCGCCACGCTGCCGGGCACATACGTCACCCCGGCGGGCAACAGGTCCGTCACCATGATGCCGGTCTGCGCCACGTTGCCGGTGTTGGCCACCACCACCGTATAGGTGATGGTCTCGCCAAGCGCCAGACAGGTATTCGACGGGCTCGCACTCTTTGTGATGGTCAGGCCGCGTACTTCGGGAACAAAGCCCGCATCCCAGCTCAGGTCATTCACCCCCACCGGCAGATAAAACAACGCCGTGGAGCCCGTCAGCGGCGAGGCATCGCTGTCCAACGCGGGATTGCCGCCCTGATTCGGCAGGGTGTAGGTGTAGCCGGCGGGCGCGGCAAAATGCAGGGAGTAATAGCCCGGCGGCAGGTTGGTAAAACCATAGGCGCCGCTGGCGGATGATGTGGTGGTGCCCACCACGTTGGAGGCCGCATCGTAGAGCGTGATCAGCACCCCCGCCAAGCCGCTGCTGCCACCGTCATCCTGAATGCCGTTGGCGTTGGCATCGCGCCAGACAAAATTACCGAGCGAAGCGGGCGGCTGGTGGTAGCCCGCGTCGCGCGTGGTGTCATTCATCCCGCCGCTCAACGTGAACACCACCGTGCGCCCGGTGGCCGGCGAAATATCGCTGTCCAGCGAATCGTTGCCGCCCTGGTCCTGCAACGTGGGCGAGAAATCCGCCGGCGTGACGAACTCGAGGAAGTACGAGCCCGACGGCAAATTGGTGAAGGCATAGGCGCCCGTCACGCTGGAGGTGGTGGTCAACAGCAGTTCGGAGGCGCTGCCATACAGCCGCACTTCCACGCCCGCCAGGCCCGGCTCGCCCGCGTCTTGAATGCCATTGTGGTTCAGGTCGTACCACGTCCGGTCACCGACCGAGTTCGCCACGGAGTAGTTGGTGACCGTGGCCGTCAACGGCGGCTGCTGGTCGCTGGTGACCTTGGCCGTGTTCACGAACTGGGTCGAAACCAACGGCACCGACAGCGTGGCCGCCAGCCGGATCGTGACGGTTTCGCCGGGGTGAATCATCACATTGGAGAGCAGATTCGGCGGGTCGTTAACCGCCAACTCCAGCTTGTCCATATAGCGGATTCTCACCATGCCCGCCGCGCCCGCGCCGCCGTACTGTGTGCTGCTGGTGCGGTAAGCGCCACCACCGCCACCGCCCGGTGTACTCCCCGGCGAGCCGGCGCCTTGCAGGGTACTTTTCCCATCTCCGCCGGCACCGCCACCGGTCGGCGCGCTCGCGCCGGCTGCGGCAGTGGCGTTGTTGCCCGCCGCATTGGTGCCGGCCGAGGAACCGCCGCCGCCGCCGCGCGCTGTCCCCGCATTGGCACCGTTGCCGCCACCATAACAGACCAGGCCGATGCTCACAGAGGCCGACCCGCCCGCCGCGCCGCTCGTGTTGTTTAGCACCCCGCCGCTGCCGCCACAAGCCAGCAGGTTCGTTTCCAGTGCCCCACGTACCAATGAATCGCCCCCGGCCGTGTTCGCCGCGCCCCCCGCGCCAACCGTCACCGTAAACACTTGCCCGGGTGTAACCGGAAACTCCGACCAACTCGATGCCCCGCCGCCGCCGCCCCCGCCGCTGCCAGTCGTATTTCGCGTGGCGCCGCCGCCGCCGCCGCCAATGGCGAACACCTCCAGCGAATAAACCCCACTCGGCACAACAAAGGTGCTGGCCCCCGCCGTGGTGAACAAGCGCGTGATGAGCGCCGGCGCCGGCTGCTGCGTGATGGTCACGCTGTTGGGCACATATTTCGTGCCCGGCGGCAACATGTCGGTCAGATTCACTCCCGTTTGCGCCACCGTGCCGGTATTCTCCAGCACGATTTCATACACATTGGTTTCGCCCAGATTCCAGTTGCCGGCCAACTGCGCGGTCTTGGTCAACGTCATGCCCACGGTACCGGCGGCGCGGTTGGTGGCGGTGGCCGCCAGCCAATCCGGATGTTGGTCGCTCTGCAGCCGCGCCGTGTTGACAAAGTTGGTGAACCGCAGCGGGCTATCCACCGTGGCCGTCAAATAGACCGTCATGTTGGTGCCCGGCGGCAGGGTGTAGCCATCCAGCAGCAGCGGCGGGTCGGGCAGCGCATTGGTGGCGCGGGTGCCCGCCGCCAGAATCCGGATGTTGTCCAGCCAGATGATGTTCGTGGTGCCCCGCCCAATCGAGCCGGCAAACCGAATCACCGTGCCCGTCGAGGCATACGACGAAATGTTGAATGAAGCCGGGAAATAGGAGCCGTCATTCGTCGCCCCGCCAATCCGTCCCACTTCCGTGAAGGAGGCGCCGTTGTTGGCCGAGGCATAGACCACCACGTAGTTTGTCGCACGCAGGCCCGTGCGCCGGTAATCGAACTCCACCGACACGTTGGCATAGCCCGCCAAACTCGCCGCGCGCTGCACTCCGGTCGTGCCCACCGTGCGCAAGGCGTAGGTCTGCCCCGGCACCGAGCTGCTGTCCACCGCGATTTGGATGTTGCCGCTCTGCGGATTGCCGTCTTCCCCCACTTCCGTCCAAGGGCCGGCCCACGCCACGTTGCCATCGCTGTTGTCATATTGGCGCAGATCGAATTGGTCCAGAAAGACGTTGGTGTGCAGGAACGGGCGGTACAACCTGGCCGTGCCGGTGGAATAGGTCATGCCGGCGGGCAGCAGGTCTTCCAGCCGGATGCCCGTCTGCGCCACCGTGCCGGTGTTGCTGATCTGAATGGTATAGACCACACTGGTGCCGGCCACCAGCAGGTTGGTGGTGCCGGACGTTTTTTGCAGCACCACGCCCGCCGTGGCCCGGATGGCATTCGTCACCAGATTGGATTCGACGGGCTCGCGCTGCTGGTCGGCGGAGGTTTGCGCCCAGTTGACCACTTGCGTGGCCAGCGGCGGACTCAACACCGTGGCCGAGAAACTCACCGTGGCCGTGCTGCCCGGCATCAGCGTCAGGTTATCCACCAGATTCGGCGGCGGCTGGCCGGCCACCGCTGCATTGCTGCTCACCAGCGTAAAGGTCACATCGTCAAAAAAAACATAGTCATCGGCCGCCATGGTGCCATTGGCTTGGAACCGGATGGCCGTGTTGGTCGAAATGTAAGCGCTGACGTTGTAACTGGCGGCAACGAACGTCGTGTCCGTCAGGCTGCCCACCCCCGACCCTGCCAGGGAGGCCAACGTCGTGGAGGTGGCCCAGTTGTTCGTTGAAATCAACACCGCGACCGCGTCGCTGCTCTCCATGCTGACCCGCCGATAGCGGAAGCTCAGCGTGGCGCTGGTGGCACCGGCCAAGTTGGCCGCCCGTGTGGCCGCACGGTTGGCATTGGCCACTTGCAGCACATAGATCTCCGCCGAGTTGCCCAGGAAGTTGCCCAGCACCTGCACGTTGCCGCCCGCCACGCCATCGTTTTCGCCGCCCTCCACCCACGGGGTCAGCCAGGGAATCGTGCCGTTGCTGTTGGTGTACGTCCGCTCGTCAAAGCGGTCCATCACCGTGTTGGTGCGCGCGCCGGAAACCGTCACCACCGTGCTGTTGGGCACATATTCCAGGCCCAACGGCAGCTCGTCCTGAATGCGCAGCCCCGTGTAGGCCACCGCGCCGGTGTTCACCACCGTGATCGTGTAGGTCAGGTTGCTGCCCGGATCCAGAATGTTGGTCGTGTTGACGGCCTTGCTGATGGTCAGCCCCCGGACCAGAACGTTGGTGGTCGAGCCCGTTGTCCACGTGCCGTTGGTGCCGCCCACCGTCGCGTTGTTGTGGATGTAGCCCGTGAAGTCCGGCGGCAGGTTCGTCACGATCTGCGTGACGTAGCGCACCTTGGTGGTCGTGCCGATCGCCACGCTGCCGACATCGTAGCCGCCCTCGTCAAACGGGAAGCGCGTCAGCTTCGGCGGCAGGTTGTCCGGAATGGAGTTGGTCACGCCGCCCACCGCAATCATGGCGCTGTTGCTCACATAGGTGGTCAGGTTGGTCGGCAGGTCGTCCTCAAAAATCACGTGCGAGGCCGAGGCAAACCCCACGTTCACCACGTCAATTTCGTATTCGAGGCTGTCGCCCGCGTCTGGAAAACCGTTGTTGTTGACGTCAATCAGCAGCGCCGCATTCTTGCGCGACACCACCGCCGGATAGGCCGGAATCGCGTAGCCCATGTCGAGGTAGGGATTGCCCGTGCCCGCATATTGCGGGTCCACACCCCACGCCCCCAGCACCACCGTGCCGTCCAGCGTGTAGTAGCGCAGTCCCGTCTGGTCGTTGTCGGTGTTGTCCAGCAGCGTCACCACCTGCAGCGCCGTCAGGTTCGTCGCAAAGTCGTAGTGGTTGCCGTGCGGATCCACGAGCGGGCCCGTCAGCGGGTCGCCGTCCAAGTCCACATACAGCGTGGTGTTGCTCAACGCCGACACCCACACCGGGCTGCCGTTGTCGCCCGTGCCGGTGGAGCCATACCCCGGCCCCCAGCCCACCAGCCCCGCCGTGGTCATCATCTTTTTCGGCACGAGGCTGATGCCCCAGTCATAGGCCTGGCAAGTGTCGGAGGTGTCAAAGATGCTCACCCCGATGAACGGCTGCCCGTCCGCCGTGAACAGCCGCGCGCCGCTGTTCACCGGCATCCGGAACGGCGCGCCCGTGGTGTTGGCGGCAATGGGGATCGAGCTCGTGCTCGTGGCCGTCACCACCGTCACCGTGATGGCCGTGTCGTTGGGGTTGAACAGATACACATCCGCCGTGTACGTGCTCGACCGCGAACAAACCGGGGTGAAATAATCGTTGTCCCACTGGTTCTCCGGCCACAAATCGAACCAGCGCGTTTCGTAGTTCGAGCCAATGTCGCCCGTCACCAGCGTGCATTGGAACGGCTGGTTGCCCCGCACCGTGCCGCCCGCCTTCACCCCGCCATTCACCGTGTACGGCTCGCCCTGATCCAGATAAACCGTCGTTTCAAAAATGCCGTCGCCGTCCGCGTCAATCTCCACGCGGGTGTTGTCATAGTCGCCCATGATGTACAGCCCCGTCGAGCTGAACATCTCGTTGGTGTGCGTCCCCACCCCCGTGCCCTCGCCCACCGGGATCCGGTACAACATGCCGTGCGTGCCAATGTCGCGCACACCCACCGCTTCCGCGATCACTTCCCCCGGAGTCACCGGATACATCGCCCGCGTCACCGCAATCGGATACGTGGCGGCCAGTTTGTCCCGACCGTCGTACTCAATCGTCACGCTGTTGCGCGTCACGTCAATCACCGCCGAAAGCTCAATCACCGCCCCCGCCATCAACACGTCAGCCGGAAAACCCGGCGGATACCCGTTGCTCGGATCCCCGTCGCCCCAAATCTGCGTCGAAAGCTGCGTCGGTGACGTCAGTTCGCTCTCATACCCGTCTTCCCAGTGGTCGTAGTAAATCACCGTGTTGTCCGACCCGACCGCGATGCCAATGATGGACTGCATCTCCGAGCCGATGCCCGTCCCAAAGGAGTCAATGATTTTCAACGACACTTCCACGTCGTCTTCCGGCAACGGAATGAAAAACGTCTGCAGAACATGCGCCGCCGAAACCAGCGTGGTTGATAATGCCCAGGCCAGCACGATCGCCAACCACACCATTTTTTTGCTTCTTATTTTCATCTCATTGAATCGTTTGACTATCCATCAAATAGTAATTTGAAAGGATAATCTGGAACAAACTATGGGCATAATTTGTACAATAGGGCAAGCTATTGGCAATAAAATAGCCAAAAACCTTCCCAAACCGCGTTTTTTCTTTCCGAAAAACGGTTTTCTTAACAGAATCCTAACAATATTTTGGCCGCCGCTATTCCCCCGCCTCCCGGCACGACGCACGAGCCCCATCCTCCACCCCCTCCATTCTCCCCGCCACTACCATGAATCTAATAC
>CAZNGD010000116.1:0-6676 GCA_964572295.1 uncultured Verrucomicrobiota bacterium | reverse complement strand
CGACGCGCTGGAACCCTACATTGACGCGCAGACCATGGAGATTCACTACAGCAAGCATCATCAGGCTTACTTCAATAACTTGGTGAAGGCGGTGACTGGCACGGCCATGGAGGGCCAGGCGGTCGAGGTGCTGTTCCCGGAAATCAGCAAGCTGCCGGTGGCGGTTCGCAATAATGGCGGCGGGCACTGGAACCATGCCTTTTTCTGGAAGAGCATGGCATCCAAGGCCGGGGGCGCGCCGGATGGCGAGCTGCTGGCGGCCATCGAGAAGTCGTTTGGCTCGTTCGATGAGTTCAAAAAGCAGTTCGAGGCTGCCGGCGTTGGCCGGTTTGGCAGCGGCTGGGCTTGGCTGGCGGTGGCTGCCGACGGCAGCTTGTTCGTGAGCTCCACGCCGAATCAGGACAACCCGTTGATGGATGTGGCCGAAAAACGCGGCACGCCGATTCTCGGGGTGGATGTGTGGGAACACGCCTACTACCTGAAATACCAAAACCTGCGCGCGAGCTACCTCAGCGCGTTCTGGAATGTGGTCAACTGGCCGGAAGTGGCCGCGCGGTTCGCCGCGACGAAGAAATAATCGGTTGCCCAGGATAAACCAGCCGGGACGGCGCGAAGGCGCCGTCCCTTTTCATTGTCGGCCAGGGGGGGGGGGCTAGGCTTTGGGGGGGACGGCGAGATAGAGGACATCGGGGGTGGTGGTCCAGCTCCGGGGGTGTTGGAGGTTGGCGAGAACCCGCAGGCAAAAGGAGCGGATGGACGGGGCATCGAGCGGCGCGTAGGCGGAATAGGTTTTGGCTTTGGTGCGGCGGCGGCGCGGGGTGGGGGCAAAGCCGGCGGCGTAGAGTCCGCGCAGGCCAAGCAAGCCCGCGCCGGAGGACTCATCCCATGCCGGCGCGAGTTGTTCGAGTAGCGCGCGCAGGCCGGGGAGCAGCGTAATTTCCAGCCAGCCGGCCTGTTCCCGGCGTAGCCGGCGAAAATCCAGCGTCCAGAGGATGCGGCCTTCGGCGGTGATGGTGCGCAGCGGGCGCACGAGGCGCGAGGCAAAAAGTTGCCACACAATCAACGGCACGGGGCCGGGCCATAGCTCGGGATCAAAAATGGGGACATCGCCGTTGCCGAGGTGATGGGTTTGGGCCCAGAGGCGGGCGGCATCGTTCTGGTTGAGGGTGCGCAGCGCGCGGTAGATCAGCAGATGCAGATAATCGTCGGGCAGGGGGAGGGCGAGTTGTTGATCGTCCAGATAGGTGGTGACGGCGGCGGCGACGGCTTCGGCGGTGGTGGCATCGAGCCGGACTTCGCGCAGCATCGCGGCGAGATGGTCGCGCAGCAGGGTGGCGAGGTCGGCGGCGGTCGGCAACGGGATCATGGGGTGTCCCCGCGCGGGTGGGCGGGGCCGGCGGCGGCGACTTTTCCACAGTGTGGAAAAGTCCGCCCACGCGGGATGAACTTTTTTTCCACAGTGTGGAAAACTGGGTGGGCCGGGCGGCGGGGCATGGGGCGGGGGTTACTGGCGGCCAATGAGGTTTTCAATTTCGGACAGAAATTGGGAGGCGTCGCGGAAGCGGCGATAGACGGATGCGAAGCGCAGGAAGGCGACTTCATCAAGGCGTTCCAGTTTGTCCATCACCTTGCGGCCAATGACGGTGGAGGGCACTTCGCGTTCATATTCGGCGCTGATTTCGTGGATGATGTCGTCCACCAGCAGGTCAATTTGCGGATCGGAAATGGGGCGTTTGACGGCGGCGTGCACAATGGCGGCGCGGAGCTTGGGGCGCGAGAACTCTTCGTGGCGGCCATCGCGTTTGAGGACGGTCAGGACGGTTTTGATGACTTCTTCGTAGGTGGTGAAGCGGTGGCCGCAGCGGGCGCAGACGCGGCGGCGGCGCACCGCCGCGCCATTGCGGATGGCGCGCGAATCAATGACTTTATCGTTGTCTTGGGCACACTTGGGGCAGCGCATGGGGACAGTGTGCGGCGCGGCGCGCGTGGAAGTCAAGCGCGGAGGGGCGCGGGCCGCCGCCTGCCGCCGGTGCTTGCTTTTTGCGGGCGGCCTTGGGAATATGCGGGCCATGGATGAGCGGGACGATCAAGGAATGCGAATCTACTTGCGCGAAATCGGCAAGGTGGAGTTGCTGAAGCCAGAGGAGGAAATCGAACTGGCGCGGCGCATCAAGAAGGGCGACGAACAAGCGCGGCAGAAAATGATCCGCGCGAATCTGCGCCTCGTGGTCAAGATTGCCGGCGACTACGCGCGGTTGGGCCTCCCGCTGCTGGACCTCATCAGCGAGGGCAACATCGGCCTGATGAAGGCGGTCACGCGCTTTGATCCGAAAAAGGGCGGCAAATTGAGCACCTATGCGGCGTGGTGGATCAAGCAGGGCATCCGCCGCGCCCTGGCCAACCAAAGCAAAACCATCCGCCTGCCTTCGCACATGGTGGACAAGCTGTTTCGGATGCGCCGCACCTATGAGGCCATGACCCACGACCTGGGCCGCCAGCCCACGCCGGGCGAAGTGGCCCAGCGCCTGGATGTGGAGCCGGAACGCGTGCGCTATTGGCTGGAAGTCTCGCAGCGCGTGACCTCGCTGGATGAACCCATCGGCGATGAGGGCCGCGAAAGCCAGCGCGACCTCATCAGCGACCCGGACGCGCGCTCGCCTTTCGATGATCTGAACGATCGCCAGTTGCTCGACGAAATGCTCGAACACGTGCAAGAGTTGAACGATCGCGAACGGACGATTCTGGAGCGCCGCTTCGGCCTCAACGGCAAGGAGCCGGAATCGCTGGAGGAAGTGGGCCGGAAACTGGGCATCACGCGCGAGCGCGTTCGCCAGTTGCAAAATCAGGCATTGGCCACGCTACGGGAAATGATGCTGGACCGCTAGCGGTCCGGCCGTGGCCGGCGCGCCCGGCGACAAGAGTAGGAGAACACCATGGCAGAGCAAAACGGCAACGACATTCAAATGAACGCGGCGAACTTATACCGCGAGGAAAACTTTACGGATTTGCGGGCGGGCAGCCTGCGCAAACTCATTCCCGTCAAACCGGACGGCACGGATGATCCCACCCGCGCGGTGATTTTTACGGCGGCCACCCAGGTGATGACCCCCGGTGGCATTTTGCCGTTGAGCGGCGAAGTGTCCGGCGCGCATACGCTCGCCGAGGCCATCGCGGGTTTTGCGCCAGCCATCAAACAAGGCCTGGCCGATTTGCGCGAGGAAATGGCGGCGCTCCAGCGCGAACGCGCATCGCAGATCGTCGTGCCGGGCCGCGATGTGCCGCCATCGTCGGATTTGCTGATTCGCTAAAGCGGGTTCAGCAGCGCCTCGCGCAGATGCCCCAGCGCCGCCGCCACGGCGGCGGCGCGAATGTCGTCGCGCGTGCCGCTGAAGTGGTGCGTAAAGACGCCTGACGCCCGCGGCGTGACGATGCCAATGAACACCAGCCCCACCGGTTTGTCGGCCGTGCCGCCCGTGGGCCCGGCAATGCCCGTGATGGCGATGGCGCAATCCGCGCCGGTGGCCGCGCGCGCGCCTTGAGCCATGGCCGTGGCGGTGGCGGCGCTGACCGCGCCCGCAGTGGCCAAAGTGACCGGGTCAACCCCCAGCAGGCCGGTTTTGAGCGGGTTGGCATAGGCCACCACGCCCCCCACAAACCACGCGGAGCTGCCCGACTGCGAGGTCAGCGCGCCGCTCACCAAGCCGCCGGTGCACGACTCCGCCGTGGTCAGCGTCCAGCCGCGCTCGCGCAACAATTCAGCGATCTTGGAGAGCACCTGATTCATATCCGGAGGGTACTCCAGCGTCCCCGGCTTGCCAATCCCCACACCCGCCAATTTTCTCGACATTCCGGCATCCCTTTTTGCAAACTGCGCTGGTTAACAAGGCCCCCCAAGCTTGCGGCGCCGCGCCGCGCGGCGCCAGCCGGAAGGGGCGATAAAAAAATATGACACATTTGAATGAACCAATAGCCGCGACAAAATACGCGACACCTTTTTTGCCATGATGATGGGGCCAGCTTTGCAGCCGAAGCCTGAACCCATAGAATCACGTCATGATGATACCGCTATCCGTGCGATATATGATTTGAATCAGAAATATGAGCAGAAACACGCAGCTAAAATCCGGGTGGAACCCGCCCTTAATCGGACCCTGGTAAGCTTTCAAGCGAATAAGCAACGCGCCGTTTACCGCTGGTACAAGTACAAAGAAGGGTTTTCCGCTGAACTTGTGGAATACTTCCTTGATCGCGGCAAGGTTTATTCGGGAAATGTACTTGATCCTTTTGCTGGTAGCGGGGTGGCGCTCTTCGCGGCCAGCGCACGCGGTTTAGGTGCCGAAGGCATCGAGCTTCTCCCTATTGGTCAACGGGTCATCGCAACGAAACAACTCATTGATCTGCATCTTTCGACTGCGGACATTGCCAAACTCGCAATACTGGCCAGGACCCATCCATGGACGCAAGTCAAGACCACAGACGCACTCCATGCTCTTCGTATCACCCGTGGAGCGTATCCGCCAGAAACAGCAAAACGTATCGCTCAATTCAGCGCATACATACGGGCAGAGACCCCACAGATTGCCGACCTGCTCACTTTTGCTCTACTTTGCATCCTTGAATCCGTTAGCTGCACTAGAACAGATGGACAATACCTTCGTTGGGACCACCGTTCAGGCCGTCGGCAAGGGAAGCAGATTTTTGACAAGGGCACGATCCACTCGTTTGATACAGCCATCACCGCCAAACTCGATCAAATGGTAGCCGATCTTCGGGAGCAAGGCGCACCCAACAATCTCTTTACACGGGTTCCGACCGTGCACGGCCCGATTACTCTTCATGCGGGGTCCTGTCTGGAGATTCTTCCCGATTTCAACGCCAGATCATTCGATCGCATTATTACCTCGCCACCCTACTGCAATCGGTATGACTACACCCGAACGTACGCTTTGGAGCTGGCCTACCTAGGCGTATCGGAAGAAAGCCTGAGCGACCTCCGTCAAGCCATGGTCAGTTGCACAGTGGAGAACCGGGAAAAAGACTTAATCAGGATGCAGCCACAATGGGAAAAAGCGATGGCGGTGGCCAATACACATCCCCTTCTGCAGATGATTCTTACTTATCTGGAGTCGGAAAAACAAAACCACCGGCTCAACAACAATGGGATCCCACGAATGGTTCGAGGTTATTTCCACGAGATGGCGTGTGTCATTCAAGAATGCGCCAGAATCATGAAACCAAATGCTCCTCTGATCATGGTGAACGACAATGTTCGTTATGCGGGGGGCAGCATTTCCGTAGACATCATCCTATCGGAGTTTGCCGAAGCCCTTGGTTTTGAAATGGACTCGATTTTGGTATTGCCTACCGGCAGAGGAAACAGCAGCCAGCAAATGGGTCTGCATGGTCGTGAACCATTACGCAAATGCGTTTATATGTGGAGAAAGAAGTAGCCCATGTCGAAACCGTACAAGAAGCATCTTCATTCCTCAGCCGACTTAAAAACGACATACGAAGCAGTACGTGCGGGCTTCGTTGCCCTCGCGTTGGAAAAGAACAGGCGCGCAACTCCTTACGTTGCGCTGGCCAGGGCATTAAAAGCGGCGGCCACAAAGGCAAAGAAACCCAAAGACCTCCTGCAGCTTATGGATATACGGCCAGCCCTCATCGCGGCCGCCGGCGTTTCGGACAAGGCTGCGCAACACCTTCAAGAGCAAGACAAGATAGAGGCCATCACCGGCCTGATTCGTCACTATCTGGAACCCGCCGGGGTAAACTTTATTGAAGAACTTGTTTCCCGGTTTCTACTCACACGGGGTGACGCACTTGGCGGATCCATGAGAAATCTCGGTGGCTTCATGGCCCAATGCAAATTATCCCGTTGTGTAATTTCCTTCCTTCGTATCTCAAACCGGAAAACACTTTGGCTCAACTCGGATAATGACACTTGGAACTCGCTGCCACCAGACGATGCCGGGATTGAGACCAAACTACGCGGCCTGTATTGGAAAAAGAACGGAAAATCCCGCACTCTGATCTACAATCTCAAAGTGCCCCTCGTGAACAACAATATTGATCTCTGCTTGTTCAACCAAGAGCCCCGCCTTATCACCAAAGCCACCAAGAGCGATGCCCCAACCTATATTGCGCTTGGTGAACTCAAGGGAGGCATTGATCCGGCTGGCGCAGATGCGCACTGGAAGACAGCAAGAACAGCACTAGTAAGAATCACGGACACATTCAGGAAACATGGTGCGTGTCCCCCAACCTTTTTTATCGGCGCTGCGATTGAAGCCCAAATGGCCCGTGAAATATGGGCGATGCTAGAGAATAATACACTTACCCATGCGGCAAACCTTACGGTGGATGAGCAAATGGATGCCATCGCGGAATGGCTGTGTTCCCTATAGCTTGTGTGACAAATAGTCATGGCGGCCAGCGCAGAACTCATGGGCGGTAAGAGGGGGGGCGTGCGTACGCGCCTCTGAAAGAAAGGTATGAAAACGGTGGTGGTCACGGGATCGGGCGGCTTGGTCGGGTCGGAAACGGCGCGGCATTTCGCGGCGCAGGGATGCCGGGTGCTCGGGCTGGACAACAATATGCGGGAATATTTTTTCGGTCCGGAGGCGGCGACGCGCGGGGTGGTGACGGAGTTGCAAGCGGCCAGATCGGAAGAGCG
>CAZNGD010000115.1:2390-6684 GCA_964572295.1 uncultured Verrucomicrobiota bacterium | reverse complement strand
ACGGCTTCCGGCTGGCAGGTGGGCGGAACGTTGGCCAAGGCGAACCAGGCGGCAATGAACAAAATCAGAAAGACAAAATCAATAACCGCGAACGGCAGCCACATTTCCGGAATGTTGTGCTGCCGCCAATGCCAGCCAATGACGCTGCAATAGGCCACCTTCAACAGGATGCCGTACGGGATCAAGTTGCGGTTTTGCCACGGCCGCCGCGCAATGGCCGCAAACATCAGCGCAAACACCACCAGCAATGCCGCCGGAAATTGAATGTAGCCCCAATGATTGGGCGGCGTGACCTTGTACGCCGCAAACAGCCGCTCCCCGGCCACCAAAAAAGTGAGGCCCAACAAACCGTCATACAACGCCGCGATGCTGAACACCGTGCGCATACATGTTTTTCTGGCCATGATTTTTCTCCGTTTAACTTTTGCCCTTGCGCCGCAACCGGCGGAATCGCTCCCGGCGACGACGGGTACACTCTTCACTATACAACTGGGTCACCAGCCAATGGAAGCCGTCATGCAATTCCTGGCGCGTCATGTTGGCGGGCTCGTAATTGATGTCGAACAACGTGCATTTGCGCCAGTTGCGCGGCTCCAGCAGCCGCCCTTCATGTGCCAAACGCGCGTAGAGCGGCGTGCCGGGGAACGGCGTTTGGATGGTCACTTGCACTTCGTAAAGTCCCGACGTTTCCACAAAGTCAAACACCTGCGCAAAGATCTCCGGCCCCTGCCCATCCAGTCCCATGATGAAGCAGCCGTTGACCGTGATGCCGTGCTCTTGGATGGTCTGAATGGCTTCGCGGTAGGCTGGCTGGCGGCGCGCCTTCCAGTCGGCCCGTTGCTCCAGACCGTGCAGTCCATTCGCCACGGGGCTTTCCAGCCCAATCAGCACTTGCGCGCAGCCGGTCTCGCGCATCAGCGTGAGCAACTCCGGATTCTGGGCCACGGCCAGATCGGTTTCCGCAAACCACCGCAACCCCTGCCCCTGCAGCGACGGCAACAAATCCAGCCAGTAGGCGTGATGCACAAAGCTGTTGTCGTCCGCGAACTCAATGAACGGCTGCGGCCAGATTTCCCGAATGCGCGCGATCTCCGCCAACACCTTGGCCGCAGGCTTTTGTTTGTAGCGGTCGGTCAGGATGACCGAGCTGGCGCAAAACTCGCAGCGGTGCGGGCACCCGCGGCTGGTTTGCACGGTCAGGCGGTTATATTTTTCAATGGCCAGCAATTCAAATGCGGGCAGCGGCGCATCGGCCATGTTGAAATCGTCCGGCGCGGACCGATAGACCGGTTGCAACTCGCCCCGCTCGGCATCCGCCAGCACGCGGCTCCACGTGGCTTCGCCTTCCCCCACCACTGCGGTGGCGCCAATGGCCGTGGCTTCCTCGGGGAGCGCGGTCACGTGCGGCCCGCCCATCACCACCGCCACGCCTGCCGACCGTAACCGGCGGGCCAACTCGTAGGCCTCGTCTATTTGCGCGCTATACGATGAAATCGCCGCCAAATCCAAGCCGCTGGGCAACGTCGTCAGTTGGTGAACATCCGGCACCTCGTAGTAGCGCACGTTGTGGCGCGCGGGCGTCATCCCGGCCAGCGTCAGCAGTCCCAGGCTGGGCAGCGAGGCGATGGTTTTGCTGCGCTCCACAAAGCCGGGCAACGTGAGCCCAAGCTTGAGCAACTCCGCGTCGCACACCCGGATCCCGCTCATGGCCAGCAGTCCGATATTCATCCCGCCACCAACCGCCACACAAAGCCAACCAGCGCGGCCGTTGCGGCCAGCGCCGGAATAAAAAACAAATGGCGGAGAGGCTTCTGCCATGCCGCCAGAAAGCAGACCGCTGGCATGCCGACCGCCGCCACCAGCAGCAAATGGGAAATCCACGCGGGGACATCGGTCAACCCCAGCGCCCGAACCGTCAGCCCGAAAAATAAATTTAGTATTCCAATACCAAATAAGGCGATGTGCCCCAGCCGCAGCATGCGGCGCGGCCACGAGGCATAGCCGCCCAGCCAATTCGCGGCATGGAAAAACAGGCCGATGACCGCCCCCGCCACACAGCCCAACGCAAATCCTACCCACCCGGCCTGAATATTGATCATCATGATGCCACCCGGCAACCTCCTGTCCAGATCACGAAATGAGTATAACCAGTCGGCTGGCGCTGTCAAAGTCTGGAACAGGCCCCCCCCTGAGTTCCGCATTGGGATGCCCAACAATTTCGCTGATGTTGAGTGAATTGTGCCCTGCTATCTGGAAGGGCTGCGACCGTTCCAGTCCCACAATCCAACCAAATTCGGTTTTGGGGGCCAAAACACCCCCAAACGAAATCGTCTGGCTGCAATGCAACATGCAACGAGTGACAACGAGATTTTCGAGGTGCACGGCATTCAGGAGTGCAGCGCATTGGTGCACGATGTCAAAGCATGGAACAGGGCTCCCGGTTTGCGCCGCGCGGCTCAAAACCCGCCACGGATTTCAATCCGGGCGACATAGCCGCGCAGAATCTCGGCGTAGGCCCGCAGGGTGGCGGCGCTGGTTTCCGGCATGACGCGGCAGGCCGGGTCCGGCAGCTCCGCACGCGGAATAAAAGCCTGCAAGACGTGCCGCTGCGCGCCTTGCACCCACTCCCCGATGTGGTGCATCTGTTCGGCGCTATGCCATGCTTCAATCACGGTGGTGCGGAATTCATATTGCCCGGCGTGCGCCTGAATCAGGCGGATGGATTCCGTCAATGCAGCCACGTTATGAAAGCCGGTGCGCGCGGGATAGTCCGCTGGCGCAAACTTGACATCCATCGCCACGTAATCCACCAGCGGCAGCAACCGCGCCAACACATCCGGCCGCGATCCGTTGGTATCCAACTTGAGCTGGAATCCCCATTCCCGCAGCCGCTCCACAAGCCGGAAAACCCCGGGCTGGAGCGTGGGCTCCCCGCCCGTGATGACCGCGCCCGTCACCCAGTTGTCCCCATGCTTGCGGCTGATGTGTTCCACTTCCGCCCACGGAAGGCCGCGCGTGTCCATCCGCCCCATCAGTTGGGCGTTGTGACAAAAACCGCAGGTGAAGTTGCAGCCGGTCAAAAAATATACGGCGGCGAGTTGGCCGGGATAATCCACCAGCGACGCGTTTTGCAGCACGCCATACACCGGCGAAAGCGCGGCGGGAAGCGGCTCGGCAGCGGACACGGATGCGCTGTTGTCTCCCCGCGGCATCATGACGTTCAGCGACTCAAAGGCTTTGGGCCTGCCGCAAGACGGTTTCGATCATCTTGGGTGAGATCACGCCACGCCCGGCGGCTGAATAGTCGGTCTGAATCCCCACCCAAGTGTAGAGCGCGCTGGCGCCAACCGGCGGCATCATGGCGCCGGGGGCCGGGTTGGGCAGCGGCTCCTGAACACCCGTCGTCGGATTGGCCTTGGATACATAAAAACCCGGCACGCGTTGCGGATTCAAACACTCGGCTTCACAAAAGGCCACCAGACCATTTTCAGTTTCGAGGTCATGATACACTTTTTCAAAATCCGCCCATTCGGCTTCCTGGAGCAGATCATCGAGCCGCCCGTTGAGGGTGTGACATTTGGCGCAGGCCGGTTTGCCAAACAGATGAACTTGATACGTTTTGGCCATGACTCACACCTCCACCGGCTGCGGCGTGGGAGCCGTGGCCGGCGCGATTGATGGCGCGGCGGACTGGGTGGCTTCCACCGCATAGAGGCCGCGTTGCCGCGCGGGCAGCTCGCCCTCGCGCTTGCTCTTGTTCCAGTTGTTGATCTTGCTGAAGTAGCCCACCACGCGGGTCTCGCCTTCAACCGCCGCAGAGCCGCACGCGGTGCAGCGCTCCTTGAGGCCGCGCATGTTGTGGCCGCAATCGCGGCAATAGGTGAACTCCGGCGAAAGGGTCACTTGCGCGGACTGCGTACGGAAAAAAGTCTCGCGCATCAGGGTCTCGATGGCCTCGGGCGATGGCCGTTCCTCGCCGATGAACGCATGCGTGATGGCGCCGCTTTCAATGAGGCTGTGGAAACGCGCCTGCTTGCGGATGCGCTCCACCAGCGAGACCGGGGCATCGGCGGCCAGATGCACGCTGTTGGTGTAGTACGCGGCATCTTCGGTGCCGCCTTTGTACACTTGCCGCGCTTCATCGCGGTAATACACCAGGTCGGCCTTGGCCAGCCGCCGGGCCGCGCTTTCGGCGGGCGACTCTTCCAACGTCAGCTTCATCTTGTGCTTCACGGAGAGTTTCTTGCAGCGCAGGAACATGTGGGCCACGATCTTCTCGCCCAGCCGCAGGGCT
>CAZNGD010000115.1:0-2380 GCA_964572295.1 uncultured Verrucomicrobiota bacterium | reverse complement strand
GCATCGTTCACCCCAATCAGACCGATGATGTAGGTGGCTTTGTCGAGTTCGACATACGGCTTGCCGTCGCATGCCGGCTTGCCGATTTGCCACAACGGGAAGCCCGGGCCGCTAATCATTTCCGCAATGCGGTTGCGTTTTTGTTCGTGCGCCTTCACGCACAGGTCCATCATTTTGTCCACTTCGGCCACGAGCCCCTCATAGGTCCGTTCACCGGCGCGCGCCGCGCGGTACATGCACTGCGGAAGGTTGATCGTCACATTCTGGAAACCGCAGAACCGCATGCTTTCCGGGTGCCGCAGCATGTAGTTGTCCTGAATGGTGGTGCGCAACCGGCAGCAGGCGGACAGGGTGACTTCGTCGCGGTCGAAAATGAAATAGACCGAGCCATTGCGGCTGGCCACTTCGCAGGCGCGCTGGAAGATGGCCAGTTGCGCCGGATCGGTGAAGGTTTCCGCGCTGACGTGGAAATCGCATTTGGGGAACTCGAACACATGGCCGTTGGCATCGCCATCCGCCCAGACATCGAGAAGCGCGCAGGTCAGCTCGCGGGCTTCGGCTTCGTAGTCGCCGTAGGTCAACAGCCGTTCGCCGCGGGCGGCCAAGTCTTCGGCCACATCCGCCGCGTAACGCTGCCCGTGGCGCTCATCGGCCTCTTCGCGCAAGACGCACCGGCGCGAACCGTCCGCCTCCGTCACATGCAGCTCCATGAGCCGGTTGCCGTTGGCATCCTTCTCGTCGCGATTTTCTTCGGTCAGCCGCGCGATGGTGCCATCGGCTCGTTGCAGCATGTAGCGCCCATGCGGGCCGACGGCTGGCACATCCTTCAGATAGGCCGGCACGCCGGTGTGAATGTTAAAATCAAGGAAGATGGTTTGGCCGCCGCGCGAGAACGCATTTTGCGCCCCGCCAAAAATCAGGCCCTGGGCCACCTGCCGGATTTCCTTGGCGCTCTTGCCGCGCAGATAGGGCGCGAACATGATGTTGATATACGCCAGGCCGAGGGCCCCCGCATAGTTGGCCTGCATGGAGGCCACAAACGTGTGGAGATGGCCGGTCAGGACGTGCGCGCTGGAGGCCGGGGCGCTTTCGTTGTTCAGATTATTCAGCCCGCACAGACCGTATTTCTTGATGTATTCCACCGAGTGCGAGGAACAATACACGCGGTGCGGATACCCCAAGTCGTGCAGGTGCAGCGCGCCGGTGTTGTGCGCATTTTTGAGATCGGCGGAAAAAATGGTGTCCAGCGCCCACTGCTTCAACACCAGCTCCGCGATGGCCAACTGTACGGCCTCCGGGTTGTTGTTGACGATGTTGCTGTTCTCCTGACTCTTCGCATACATCAGCCGGTCCACATACTGCCGCGAGACGCCATACACGGAGAGATCGCGCAACTGATGCCGGTAGCCGCGCAGCGCCAGCTCGTTGTTCAACAGCTCCCGCACGAGGGTGCTGTCCACGCTGCCCATGCCGCTGGCAATGACCTGGTTTTCCACGGTCTTGGCAATGTTCAGCGCCACTTCATCGTTCAAATCCGTATGCTGCAGAAGCGAATCCACCAGCTCCTTGCGATCCCACGGCAGCGTGTGCCCATGCACAACGGAATCCACCAGCAGCAGGCTGGCATCCGTCAGATCAACCGGCTTGCCGCGGGCGGCTTTTTGCTGACTGCGAACCCGGATGCGCTCGCGGGCCAACTGGCGATGTTTGCGGAAGCGCTTATAGGCCGCCACGATTGGCGCATAGCCCTGCTCCGCCAGCACAATCTCGATCAGATCCTGCATGTCTTCGATGTGCGGAATGCGCCGCCCCTGTTCATCGCCCGACACATGATATTCGCTGCGCGGATCCGACAATTGCCGGATGACCAGATCGGCCATTTGTTCGGGCATCGTCTCGCCCACTTCCACGTGGTCGCGGCGACGCACCTCATCGGCGGCGCGAAAGATCGCCAACACGATCTTGTCGCGCCGGAACGGCACCACCATGCCATCACGCTTGCGGAACCCGTCGAATACGATGCTTTCTGTCTTGTTCATACTCCAGAGCTCCCTCTCTCCTCACTCCACAAAATCATAACGGTACAGGCAACCCGCAGTTGCCTTGCACCGTTTGGTACTGTGTTTAGACCATGCCCACACCATCTACAATGCCGAAAGCCATCACCAAGGCAAATAAACCATGCACCGCCACCCATTGTGGCTGTTAATTGTCAAGACAACTATATTCTGCGATTTTCTCCCCATAATTGTTTAGTTATCAACAGGTTACGATCCATCACCGCATGGCCTCCGTCCATCCCCCCCCCCTCCCCCCAAAAAACAGGCCATATCCCGCCCTGCAACTGCCCCACACCACCCCAGTTTTCCCCCGCCAAATG
>CAZNGD010000114.1:0-6727 GCA_964572295.1 uncultured Verrucomicrobiota bacterium | reverse complement strand
GATTTCGCGGAGTGACTGGAGTTCAGACGTGTGCTCTTCCGATCTCGCGGCCGGGCTCGCCGCGATTCTGGCGCAGTATGTTCGTGACCCCGGGGCGGCTGGGCGACAGGGGGCCAATGCCCGGCAGCACCTTCAAGCTTTCAGTTACCAGCAGGTGGTTGCGGGAATCCTGACCGCGGTGCAAACCTGTGCGCGGGGTGCGCCATGCTGATGGTCTTCATGCTATTGGTGGGTGTGGCAACATTGATTGCCCTGGTCAATTGGCGCTGGGGCATCGGTGCCGCCATTGTGCTGGGCCTGTTGCAAGACCCCTTGCGCAAGGTCATTCCCGGCACGCCCGCCTATCTGGTGCTGGCAGGAATGCCGATCTGGCTGGCCATCATCTGCTCCGCAGCGTTTTCCCGTCAATTGCCCGTCAACCGCTTCCTGAACCAATTTCCCCGCCTTGGCCTATGGATTCGCACCTTCGCGATCTACTTGGTCATTCCTGCGGCCATTTCCGCAACCTACGGCCGCAATTCGTGGCTGATCACCCTGCTGGGCTTCTTTCTTTATTCCATCATCTTTGGCGTTTTTGTGGCCGGGTGGCGCTATCCACATCGTTCCGAGGATATCGCCCGGATTTTGACCCTCTACGCCGTGGTTACCGCCGTGATGTTGCTGGGTGGGCCGCTGGATGCGTTCAAATTGCCCTATCTGCAAGCGTTCGTCGGCACGGACATGTTCGGCGCGATTTGGGTGACGCACCGCACCGGCGAGGCGCTCCACATGCTGTCCGGGTTTTTCCGCAGCCCCGATGTGATGGGCTGGCATTCCGCATTATTATTCATGGTGGCCACCGTGTTGGCCCTGCGCAGTAAGGGGGGTGTCCGCTGGCTGTGGATCGCGGTGGCCATTTGGGGCATCTTCAACATTTGGTTGTGCGGCCGCCGCAAAATGCTGTCCATGATCCCCATTTTTTTCGGCACCTACATGCTGCTGGTTTTCCGTTTCAAAAATGTCCGCCGGATTTTCTCCGTTGTGGGGCTGGCGGCGATGATCATGGGATTGGGTTGGTATTTGATTGCCTCTTTCGTGCATAATGAGGCGCTTGAACGGTTTTATGTCAGCACGCTGGCCGAAGTGGGAGAACGCGTCGAAACGCACGGCTGGCTGTCGGTTCTGGGGACCGTCAAGCAATCGGGATTCTGGGGCTACGGCCTCGGCATGTCCCAGCAGGGGGTGCACAATATTCCCAACGTCGAAACGCCGCGCCTGTGGCAGGAAAGCGGGCCCAGTAAAATCGTCGCGGAGTTCGGGGTGCCCGGCATGATGTTATATCTGCTGGTGGGTGTGATGTTGTTCATTACGGCCTACCATGTGGTGCGTTTGGGGCGTGAACGCGATTCGTTCTATCTGACCGCAGGCATCTTCGCCATCCTGATGGCCAACGTCGCCTCCGCCGTGGTGTCCGCCCAAATCTTCGGCGACCCGCTGATTGCGTTTCTGTTGGCCTTTATTGCCGGCTTGCTCCTGTCCGATGCCCGGTTGGCAGCACAAGAAACCCAACTCGCGGAGGTCGCTTCGTGAAGCGTGTGGTCTGGGTGCGAACCGCGCCGCCCGACATGGCGGGCAGCATGGCGACCTATGCCAACCTTGTGCAACGTTCGCTTGAACCGTTGGCAACGGATTGGACGTTTGCCTCCTGCGATCTCTTTGATCCGCGCGGCGGTGCGTCCATGTGGCGGCACCATCTCTGGCGGCTGCGCCATGCCCGCCGGGTATTGGCGGCACATCCCGCCGATCTCTATCACTGGCTGGATGGTTCCATGGCGGCTTTCATTCCGCTAGGTTTACGCGCGCGGAGTGTGGTGACCGTCCACGATTTGATCCCGCTCTTGCAAGCGCGCGGCGAGTTGCCACGCAAGCCCAGTTGGCCGGCGATGTGGCTGATCCAACGCGGGATCGGCGCGCTGCTCGAATGCGCCCTGCTGTGCGCGGATTCCGCCGCCACCCAGGCCGATCTCGCCCGGCTGGCGAATATCACGGCGCGCGTGAACGTGGTGCCCGTGCCGTTGCGCCCGCTGCCGCCGCCGCGCCCGGTCGCGTTGCCCGGCCTGCCGCCGGATGCGCGGTTTATCCTCCACATTGGCCACAACGCTTCCTATAAAAACCGCCTTGGGGTGGTGGATGTCTTTTTGCGGTTGCGTGATTTTGCCGATCTCCATTTGGTTCTCGCCGGTCCGCCGCTTTCGTCGGAGTTGCGCGCCCGAACAAAGAACCTCGCGAATGTGCATTTCGCGGGGCGGGTGGATGATGCCGAGTTGCATGACCTCTATTGCCGCGCGGCTCTTTTCTTGTTTCCGAGTTTATATGAAGGTTACGGAATGCCGGTGTTGGAGGCGATGGCCGCTGGCTGCCCGGTCGTTTGCTCCACCGCCGCGTCATTGGTCGAGGTGGCCGGCAATGCCGCGCTCTGGGCTTCGGCAGCGGACCCGGATGAGTTGGCCGAGGCCTGCCGCCGGATGTTGTCTGATGCCGCACTGCGGCAGAGTTTGATCGAACGTGGCCGCCGCCGCGCCGCCGGTTTTGACGTTGCGTCATGCGGGCGCTTATTGTTGGAATGCTATGAACAGGCGTTGATGCCAAAGGAGCCCCATGACTGACCTGCCATTATCTCGCATCCGGGCGGATCGCGTGGCGTGTCCCAGCCCGCATTCCACCGCGAACAAGTTGGCGCGCTTGGTTTGGCATCTGGCGTGGCTGTTGTTCTTTCGCGCTTCGCCGTGGTTCTGGCATGCGCCCCGCCGCGTTTTGCTCCGGCTGTTTGGCGCCAAGGTGGGCCGCGGGGTGCAGATCATGCCCACCGCGCATATCTGGGCACCATGGAATCTGGCGTTGGGCGATCATGCCACCATCAGCCACGGCGTGGATGTGTACAACGTGGCGCAGATTGACATTGGCGCGCACGCCACGGTGAGCCAACGGGCCTTCTTATGCACGGCAACGCACGAGGTGGATCACCCCAACATGCCGCTCAAGACCGCGCCCATTTATGTCGGTGATGGCGCGTGGATTTGCGCCGAGGCCTATCTTCATCCCGGGGTCACCGTGGGTGTGGATGCGGTCGCGGGGGTGCGCGCGGTCGTGTTGCACGATGTGCCCCCCGGCCACATCGTCGGTGGCAATCCCGCCCGTTTCCTGCGGCAGCGAAAAGTGATAGCCGAATGACAACTCAGCAGACGACGTGAGCGATCGGTTGTCCATTTCGGTTGTCGTATTGTCGCACAACGAGGCCGCCAACCTGCCGCGCTGTCTGCGGGCGTTGCGTGACTGCGCCGAGGTGGTGGTGGTGGACGATGGCAGCACGGATGACAGCCAGCGAATTGCCGCCGAGTGCGGCGCTCGGGTGGTGGTGAACCCGTTCACGTCGTTTGCCGATCAGCGCAACTGGGCCATGGCCGCAGCGGGCTTGCGGCATGATTGGACATTGCATCTGGATGCCGACGAAGTGGCCACGCCAGACCTGCTCAACGAAATTCGTCGCCGGCTGTCGGCGCTGGTTCCTGGCAACGTCGGTCAGTTGGCTCGTAAGATCATGCTGGGCGACCGCTGGCTAAAATATAGCGCGGATTATCCCGTTTATGTGCCGCGCCTCATCCATCGGCAGGGACCGCGGTTTGTCATGCGCGGCCACGGTGAAACCATCGTCGCCGATCCCGCGGCTTCGGTATATTTTGACGAGCCGTTGCTTCATTATAGTTTCTCCAAGGGATGGGCGGAATGGCGCACGCGGCATCAACGTTACGCGATGGCGGAAGCCGCCCGGATTCGCTCCGGCACCGGTGGAGTTTCCTGGCGCGCGTTGTTCGCGCGCGACACCGCCACCCGCCGCGCTGCGGCCCGCGCCTTGTCCTATCGGTTGCCCTGCCGGCCGACGTTGCGCTTTGTGTATGCGTATGTTCTGCGTCTGGGTTTTCTGGATGGTTCCGCCGGTTGGCGTTTTTGTCGGGAGATGGCCGGTTATGAGCGCATGATCAACGCCGCCCTGCGCCAACCGGCCCCGAAGCAACAATGAAAGTCATTTTGCTCAACCAATTTTTTCCGCCGGCGCAGGCCCCCACGGGCCTGCTGTTGCGGGATGCCGCCGTCGCGCTTGCCCAGCGCGGCCACGAGGTGACGGTGCTGACATCCGCCAGCGGCTACGGCGCGGCAGGTTCAGAGGCTTCTTTGCCGGAAAATGTGCGCGTGGTGCGTTTGGGCATGGCAGGACATCATGGTAGCCGCCCGCGCGGCAAGTTTCGGGATTATCGCGATTTTTATCGTGCGGCCTCGCGCGAGCTGCGTCGGCAACAACCGGCGGCGGCCATGGTCTGCATGACCACGCCGCCTTTTCTTGGTTTGGTGGGCGCGCGGTGGCAACGCAAAAACGGTCTGCCCTACGTGCTGTGGTGCATGGACCTCTATCCCGAAGCATTGGTGGCCCACGGCTGGTTGCGCCCGTGGAATCCGTTGCAACCACTTTTGCGTCAATGGGCCCGCCGGGAGCGGCGGGACGCGGCGGCCGTGATCGCCCTGGGCCCGGACATGGCGGCCAGATTGCACGACACGGGAGCGGCGCGGGTGGAACAAATTCCGGTGTGGACGCCCGCGCGGCTGAATCCCCAACTGGATGCGACGGCCCGCGCCCTGCGGCAAGAGCGCGGTTGGGCCGACGACGAGATCATCCTGCTTTATAGCGGCAACATGGGGCGCGCGCATTCCGCCGCCGAGTTCGCGGCTTTGGCCGCGCACGTCCGCAGCCTCGCGCCACGCTGGCGATTCGTGTTTGCCGGCGATGGCCCCGCCCGCCAGGAATGGGCGCAACGCTGGGGCGATCTGGTGGAGTTCATGCCGCCGGTGTCCGGCGACCCCACTGCGCATTTACGCGCGGCGGATGTCCATTTGGTGTCGCAGAAGCCCGCCTGGCAGGGCATCGTGGTGCCCAGCAAGTTTTCGGCGGCGTGCGCGGTCGGGCGGCCGGTGCTGTTTGCGGGCCCGTCACAGAGCGCCATTGGCCAGTGGTTGAGCGAGGCCAATGCCGGGTGGCTGCTCGACGAACCGGCACCCGCGCGTTTAGCCACGCTGGCCCGCGAGTTGAGCGATCCCGCCCAGCGGGCCGCCAAAGGCCAAAAGGCATTGCGGCTGCATCAAGCGTGCTTCACGCCGGAGATCAACTGTGCTAGGCTGGTCACCTTGGTGGAGCAAATCGCCCGGAAAAACCCATGACCCCGCAAGCCATCCTGAAATATCCCGTGGTGTTCCTCACCGGATTGCTGGTGGCGCTGGTGCTGGCGCCGCTCTGGCGTCGCTGGGCGCCCGGCTGGGGTTTTCTGGATCGGCCGGATCATCGCAAGATTCACCACGCGCCCGTGCCGCGCGGCGGCGGGATTGTGGTTTTCCTCGGGTTTCATGCGGCCGCCGCGGTGTTGTTTCTGGCCCCCTGGGAACCGTTTGCCGGCCAACTTACCGCCGACTGGTGGTTGCGCTTTTTGCCGTTGAGCGCGGGCGTGATTCTCTTGGGTTTGCTGGATGATCGCTTCAATCTGAAACCCCTCACAAAACTGGGCGGGCAAACGTTGCTGGCCACCGCCGCCTATTGTTCCGGAATCCATCTGCAAAATATTTTTGGGTTTGCGTTCCCGGAATGGGTGGATGCCGTGGCCACCGTGGCCTGGTTTGTCGTCCTGATGAATGCCTTCAACCTGATTGACGGCGTGGATGGTCTGGCCACCGGCATTGCGTTGATTGCGGCCGCCGGCATTGGTCTGGCGCTGGTGTTTCGCAATGCGCCGGGTGATGTCTTGATTTTCCTGGGACTGGTGGGCGCGTGCCTCGGTTTCCTGCGATTTAACTTTTATCCGGCCAGCATTTTTCTGGGCGATGCGGGCAGCCTGTTTCTGGGCTTTACCTTGGCGGCGCTTTCCATCCCCACCAATGCCAAGGCCTCGTTCATGGCCGGTTTGGGGGTGCCGATGCTGGCGGTGGGTGTGCCGTTGTTTGATACGCTGCTGGCCATCTGGCGGCGCAGTGTGCGGCGCATGCTGCAGCACGGGGCCAGCGATGGCCCACTGCCACGGCTGGACACGGCCGATACCGATCATCTGCACCACCGCCTCCTGCGGCAGGGGCGGGGGCAGGGACAAGTGGCCGGCTTGCTCTATCTGGCCACGTTGCTGCTGGTGGTCATCGGCTTGCTGGCCACGGTGTTCCACGATCGCGCGTTGGGTATTTTGGCGCTGGCCTTTCTGTTGGCGGCCTACACCATTGTGCGCCATTTGGCGGGGATCGAACTCAGCGAGAGCGGCCGGGTGGTCTTGCAGGGTTTGGCGCGACCGGTGCGGCGCAACCGCACACTGATTTTATACATTCTCGGCGACCTGTTGATCCTGAATGTGGCGTTGCTGTTCGGTCATTTGCTGCTGGCGGCCAATGCGGGCGATACCGCGTTGGACCTCAAACGCGTGTGGCTGCGCCATTTCCCGACGGATGTGGTGCTGCCGTTTCTGGTGTTGCTGCTCTTCCGCTCGTATTCGCGCGTGTGGTATCTCGCGCGCGTGTCGGAGTATGCCGCCACCGGTTTCGCCGTGGTGCTGGGCTATGCGGCGGCCTGCGGCCTGCATCTGCTGGCCAAGCAAACGCACGCCGGCATTCTCGCTTTGGGATTGCACTACCTGCTGCTGGCCGGCATGGCCGCGCCCGCCGTGGT
>CAZNGD010000113.1:0-6738 GCA_964572295.1 uncultured Verrucomicrobiota bacterium | reverse complement strand
GAAACCGAGCTTTGTGCGCCACCCGAACCAGCCGGAGTTTTATGACCGGATGCCCAACACCAACGTGCCGCCCGAGCAATGGAACGTGTGGGATTGGTCGGGCAACACCAACGCCAATATCTATATTGGCTTTGGCACCAACAACGGGCTGACCACCAACATCATCGCGCAGTATCCCGATTTCTTCAAAGAAGATGTGGGCGCCTATTTGATGCGCGCGGTGCGCTGGACGATGGCGAAGACGAAGCTCGACGGCCTGCGCCTGGATGCGGTGAAGCATGTGCCGGATTATTTTTTCGGCGAGTTCGGGGTGAATGACAGCCATCTAGGGTATATCGGCAACATCCAGTGGCAGTTCAACATGTCGCGCGGATTCAGCGATTGGGACAACCATCGGGACAGCAATTTCAACGAGGACATGACGCGGAATGACGCGCTGGTGTTTGGCGAGCACCTGGGGCAGCCGCCGGGCTACGACGGCTATATTTCGGCGGGCATGCGGCTGGTGGACAACGATCTGCGCAACCAGCTCAACTGGCGCTTCAGCGCGGGCGATTTGTGGGGCTATGACAGCGCCGAATCGGGCGGCTTCCATCCGGCGGTGGGCATCATGCACGCCCAGAGCCACGACAACGATTACGTGGACCGCAAGGAGCTGCAGCACGCCTATTATTATTTGCGCAAGGGCATCGGCCTGCTCTACAGCGACGGCAACTTCCACGCGGAAACGCTGGGCGAAAGCGGCGGCGCGTTCCCGCGCTGGGCGAACACGGCCTATCTCGGTCAGTGGGGCCAGACACACGTGCCCGAATTGCTGAAGATTCATGAAAACTTCATCCGCTATGATCACATTCCGTTGGGCACGCACTGGGATGGCGCGTCCATTGCCTGGGAGCGCGGCGGCACACACCCTTGGAACACCGTGGTCGTGGTGTTCAACTCGAAGTGGCAGGACTGGCTCGCCATTCCCACCCATGGCTCGTTCCCGAGCGATGCGTATCTGTATAACTACGCGCGCACGTACCAGTGCTATTACAAAGACAGCGGCCCCGCCGCCGACTATGTGGTGGCCAGCGACCTGTTCAACGTCAATCAGCCGCCCAACAGCTATTCGGTGTGGGGGTACAAGAATCCGGACCCCAGCAAGCTGTGGCCCGGCAACGTCATCACCATTTATGACAACGGCCAGGTGACGGACACCGTCGCCGTCGAGCGCAAGGACGGCCCCGACGGCGATTCGCAGTTCAATCCCTACGGGCTGGCCAACCGCGGGTTTCCCGACGGCGAAGAGCCCACCCCCTACGCCTACCGCATCCAGATTCCGCGCGTGACCTCCGGCACCAACGTGGTGTTTTCGGCCCGCGCCGACGGCTCGACTGGCAACATCATGATGCGCCTGAATGGCGGCATGGATTTGAACGGCGAGACGCACGAAGACGGCGACCTGCGGGACAATCCGCCGGGCGTGGCGGACGACACGTGGCTGGGCTATGAAAACGTGAATTTCATCCAGCGCATCTGGCCCGAAAAGTATGCGGCGGTGGATACGCAGAATTGCAAGATTGGCACCTCGGGCGCGACCAGCTATCAGGTCGTCAGCGGGCAAACCAACGTCACCAATTATGCCGCCGTTGTGACCAACGATTACGGCACGTCGCTGGGTGAATTGTCGTGGGTGTATCATAATCCCATGGCGCAGACGGATGCCGAGTCGGGCGGCGGGGGTGGGGGCCATTTCGGCCCGGTCAATTTCTTGAATGCTGCGGCGAATGGCACGTTTGACGTGGGCGACTCCGGCGGCCATTTCAACGGCACCGGCGAATATGGCAACAATATCGGCGCCAATGCGATTGGCTTCTGGTCCAGCAACGATGGCTTTGCCCAGTACACCGCCAACTTCCCCGCCGCGTTGAGCGCGAGCCAGACCCTTTCGTTCAACTTCCAGCACAACTGGATCGAGAACGGCAAGAGCCTGGGGTGGGCGCTGGTGGACAACGCCGGACGCGATGTGCTGCAATGGATTTTTGTTGGGGCAACCACCAACTATGAAATACGGGGAATCGGCGTCACCAATGTGTCGGGAGTGGCTTGGAATAACGGCGCGCAATCGGCTTCCATCGCTTTTTCCAGCGCCACCAATGTGGTGTTGACGATCAATGGCGCCACGAACTTCAATTGGACGTTGGCCGCGCCTGCCACCAAGCTCCGTTTCTGGAGCTGGCAGGTCGGCGCCGGCAGCAACTACAACTATTACGCCAACAGCATCGAAGTGGCCGGTGACTTCCCCGGCAGTGGTGGGGAGGGCGGTGTCGTCACCAACCAATTCATCGTTTCCGGCAGCGATGTGGTGATTTGGGCGAAGACGCCCAAGCAGGACGGCATCAAGACCTATGTCTACTACACCACCAATGGCACGAGCTGGCCGGAAGGTGCGGGCGGCGGCGGCGCGTTTGCCGCGACGAAGGTTGCCGAGGGCGAGTGGCAGCACACCGGCACGGAAGGCACGACCGATTGGTGGAAGTATGTCCTGCCCAAGCCGGCCAACGGCGCGACGCTGCGCTACAAGATCGGCGCGGCGCGCCGCCAGGGCGAAGGAACCAATGGCTGGGAAACGGTGTGGCCCGGCAATGGCGATGCCATTTACAAAAAACAGCGCATGCTGAGCGAGTGGTCCACGGATGCCCAAAACCTCAAGACCAAGGGGCATCATAAGCACAACGATTACAACAGTTGGACCACCGGGCTGGCGGACGGCTTCCACCTGATTACCGCCAAGGCCTTGCTCAACCGCAACGATGGCGCGGCGGTGTTCAACACCTTCAAGCAGCCGTTCTACCTCGATACCGAAACGCCGCGCGGCTATGTCCAATGGCCGGCCGCCGACGGCGAAACGCTTGGCGGCACCGAATATGGCGTGGTGGTGCGCACCGACCCGACCGTGCGCGAAGTCTGGTACCGCATTGAAGACGGCGATGCCAGCAACGACGACAGCGCCACCAGCAAATCCAATGGCAACGGCAATGTCTATGCCGCATGGCAAAAGGCCTCCCGCGGGACCCCGTCCGATATGAACCGCGACTATCCACAGGCGTGGATGTTCAGCTATGTGAACTTGCCCACGGGCGGCACCGCCACCATCCGCGTGCGTCTGCGCGAGTGGTCCAGCGCCGACCGCACGGCCTGGACGAATGCCGGCCTGACCGAAGCCCAGGGGCATTACACCGAACTGGTCCGCACCGCACAGCCGCGCGGCGATGCCTACCGCCTCTACTTCGATTGGCCCGACCAGGACGGCATGCACGTCGAGGCGGGGTGGTCGCTCCGTGTCAAGTACTCCGGGACCTTTGCCGCGGACTTGAACGACGAGGAAGCGCTCGCGCTCTTCACCATCAAGCTCAACAGCGCCGAGAACGGCGGCGACCCGGCGGACGGCGTCATCCTGTCGCACGACGACATCGAGATTCAGCATGAGTGGGACTGGCCCAACGAGAACACCATCACCTTCAACATGCCCAACGTCTATAACGGGCATGCGTCGTGGCTGCACGGCCTCGAAATCAAGGGCGTCCGCGCGGGTTATCCCACGATCCGCGCCACCCGCAAGGTCACCACCTCCGGCGAGCTGCTGCCCTCGATCATCATCAACGAGCCGCCCGAGTTCGGCAGCGATGGCAAGCCGCACATCATCACCTTGCAGGATGTGCCCGCGCCCGTGCCCGCCTCGCTGCGCGAGACCAACATTCAGTTGCTCACGGATCCCGATGCGCAGGAAACCGGCATCTTCTTCATCTCGCCGCAGGGCTACGCCGGCGCGGTGTCGCTCGTCAGCACCAACGTGGTCGGCAGCACGCTGCAATGGAATTACAAGTGGAGCAATTTGACGGCGGGAACTTATCGCTTCACGGCCTGGGTCAAGGATGCCGAGAACAAGACCAACTCCGCCTCGCGCACGGCGCGCCTCCAGTTGCTGCAAGTGGTGGACATGACCAACACCAACAAGCTCGATCACGACGATGACGGCATGCTCGACACCTGGGAAACCACGCTCGCGCCACTGCCGCCCGAAGGCAAGCCCAACTCCGAGTTTTGGACGCAGGAAGATGTCCACGCGCACAATGCCTACGGTCGCTCGCTGCCCAACAGCCCCGACAGCGACGGCGATGGTCTGCCGGATGCCCTCGAACTGGGCTTCCGCGTGCCGTCCGCCCACACCGCCACCAATGAGGACACCAACGCCGATGGCTGGCCCAACTTCCTGGCCGACCGCGATCCGCCATTCTATAATACGCTGGACAACTATGGCAAGGTGCCCGGCGTGGATAGCCAAAGCGCGGGCGGCGACCGCTCAAAACATCTGCAGGGCAGCACCACCGACCCCAACAACCCCGACACCGATTATGACGGCATCCCCGATGGCATCGAAGATGCCAACCGCAACGGGTGGGTGGATGGCGATGGCGATGCGATCGCTCCCGGACAAGACCCCGCCACCCGCGCCAACTGGCCCAATGGCCGCATGGATACCGGCGAGACATGGCTGGAGACCGATCCCAACAATCCCGATACCGATGGCGATGGCTTGAGCGATGGCTACGGCGAAGACAAAAACTTCAATGGCTGGATTGACGGCGACACCAACTCGAATCGCGTGTGGAATGCCGGCGAAATCTGGTTGGAAACCGATCCGCTCAACCCCGATACCGATGGCGATGGCCTGCCCGATGGGTGGGAGGTGCGCTACGGACTCGACCCGCTGGATTGCGGCATCGTGGGCTACACCAACATGGGCACCGGGCTTGTCATCAGCGGCACGGAGCACGGGGGGGGCGGGGATCCCGATGGCGATGGCTACACCAACTTGCAGGAATACCTCAACGGCACCAACCCGCGGTACTATGACGAGCCCGGTGTGCCGCCGCCGGCAGGCTCCATCACCGTCGGCCCCGGCGCGGCCATCGGCAGCATCAATGGCAAAACCAACTACGTGGAATTCACCGACTGGACGCTGGACGACTTGATTGCGCTGGACCCCTATAACACGGGCGGCAGCCAGGCGGTGGATATCTATCGCCGGGGGGACGGATTCGACAGCTCGCGCGACATGGTGGCGTTCTATATGCGCGATGGCGGCGCGGCCGATGACAAATTGTACTTCCGCGTGGATTGCCATGATTTGCAGGCGCACGCCGAGGAAAGCGCGCTGAATATTTATGTGGTGCTGGATTTCAACAGTCCGGGCGCCGGCGAGGCCGCGCTGCCGGATGAGGTGGATACCCGCACCGACATGAAGTGGGAGGCCGTCGTGGCCGTCTATGACAGCCAAAACGGCAACCTCTACGTGGATACCGATCCCACGCACAACACGGTCGGCGCGTGGGATAGCCTGACCGCCAATGGCGTGCAGATTGCCGCCAACGGTTTCCAAGGGGCCTACTTCAGCTCCGAATTGGATGCCGTGGAGTTTGCCATCCGGCGCAGCGCGCTGACCGACATCGGCTGGAATGGTTTGGCCAACAATCTCAACTTCCAGGTCTTCACCACCAAGGATGGCACCTGCAATTCCTGCAACGGCGGCAAGCCCGGCGCAGGCGACATCGGCGGGCGCTCCGACATCACCGACAGCATCCGCAACGATTGGATTTGCTCCGACTATTGGCGCGACCAGGACTGGATTTCCCAGAATGGCGTGCTGACCCAGTGGATCGGCAAAAATGCCGACAACGATATCGGCAAGTCCGCCAAGATTGCGCTGCTGGCCCACGGCAATCAGGCGATTCAGCCCGGCAACGTCATTCATGACATCGTGAACAATGGCGCGGGCGCGGGCTATCAGCGGCCCATCAAGAGCCATAACATTTTCCAGAAGCCGCTCAATCTGCATATCACGCCCACGCTGGCATCCGCGCTGGAATGGGCGGAGGTGAAGGATGGCGGCTCAAGCTGGCGCTCGGGCCCGGCGCTCAACGAGATGATCCGCGAGGCCGTTGCCAACAGCAATGTGGTGCTGATGGCCAGCACGTATTCCGATCACGCGTTGCCCTATTTTACGCCAGCCTTCAATCAGGATAATGTGAATCTGGCCTCGGCCACGCTCAACCGGATTTATGGCGCCACCATTAATAGCAATTCCGTGTTCTGGGCGCCCGAACGCCTGCTGGATCACGACGTGCTCGCCAAGATCACCAACATGGGCTTCCGCTATACGCTGGTGGACCAAAACAGCCACATCTTCAACTGGTTTGGCCGTCAGGAAGCCCTCGGCAATGCGGGCTACCGCATCAACCGCGTCAACGGCGTCAACTGCTTTGTCATCAACAACGCGGCCGATGATTACCGCTTCGCCAATCACGATGGCGGCCTGCCGCTGCCGATGCGCGAGCTGTTCAGCCGCCGCGCCCGCTCGGGCGAGCAAAATCAAATCTCGTCCATCTTCACCATGTGGGAGGAGTTCAGCAACCTCGCGCGCGCCGACGGCTACGACCGCAATCTGCGCTGGCTGGCGAACCGCCCGTGGATTCAGTTGGTGTCGCTTGAAGATATCGCCGCAGGCAAGATCGCGCTGCCTTGGGGCCAGCAGTGGGCCCCCCTTGATCGCGGCACCGCCGACCGCGCCAAGCTCTCGCACGACTGGATCAACCACGCCAACAACGAAAACTACGACAACTGGTACATGGGCAGCTGGCGTCACGAAGGTCTCAACAATAAGAAGTTTGAGATTCGCGCCGGGGTCACCAATCC
>CAZNGD010000112.1:0-6762 GCA_964572295.1 uncultured Verrucomicrobiota bacterium | reverse complement strand
GTGCCTTGGCCAAAATAGCCGCCGACCCGTATCGTGCCGTCCAGGGTGCCGCGCATGTTCTTGACCGGCTTGCCGAAGGAGGCTTCCAGCAGTGCGGTCAAGTTGGCGTGTGTGGCGGCCAATTCCACTTCGTAGCGCCAGTTGGTGTCCGAACCCACGGGATAAAAATAGCCGCTGCCCACGCCTTGCCCGCCATAGGCCGTGGCGGAAGCATTCGTGATACAGATCCGCATTCCGTTGGCAATGACATCGAAGGTGGCGGTGTCGGTTTCCCAACGGTCGAAGCCGAATCCTTGCGCGATGACATGGGCCTGCAATTGATTCAGCGAAAAGTTGCAGTAATCCAACAGGCCGCTGATGCGCAGGCGTAGCGGGCCGTTCAGCACAAATGGCTTCAGGAATGTGGCCACGGCCGGGCCCAGCATCTCCGCCGTGGCGCGCGGGTCCAGGGTGCTTTCCACATTATCCAGGCGCAGGGTTTGATTGGAAAACGCCATGTGGATATCACCGCGCGCGAGGCCTTCCGGACGGGTGAGCAGCGCGCGGGTCATGTGCATCACCTCGTTGGTGATATTCAGTTGGGTCTGGAAAGATTGGACGGGGGTATTGCGCAGCGAGAAATTGGTGGCCTGCACGGGGCCATAGCAGTAGATCGCGGGATTGCCCACCTGGCCGCCAACCGTGACATCGCCTTGAATGGGTTCCTGGAACGCAAACCAGTCCACAATGGCCTGCATATTGGGGGTGAGCAGCGGCTTGAGCAGGTGCGGATTGATGGTGCCCCGGATGTGGGCCTGAAAATCGCGGCTGGCCAAGTTATAGCGCCCTTCCTGCACCGCCAGCTTGCTGGCATGTGGTCCGGTATCGAACTGCACAGTGGCAGAGCCGATCGTGATGTCCTGCCCCGTGCGCGCAAAGGCCATGTCCAGCGCCTCGATGGGGACATCGCGCAGGGATGTGCGGCCAAAACTGAGCCGCCCGGATATCTGTTGCAGCAGGTTGGTGGCCGCAGTCGGCCCCAGTTGTAAATCCAGTTGCAGCGGGAAATGGAGGCTGGAGACTTCCGCCGCCACTTGCGCCTGAATGCGCGGCGGCAGGACGCGAACCATCGTGTCCGGCGGCAGGGTGTTGTGCACATTGACCAGGGTGGTTTGGTCGGTCAGATCAAAGAGGCCGGAGAGGGCCAGCAGGCCATCATCCGTCTGGATTTGGACGTTGGCCACCCGTACTTGTTGGTTGCTCAGCGCCACATCAACAAGCAGGCGGTTGAACGGGACACCTTGTACCTGTCCGCCCGAGGTGCTCCGCACCTGCAAAGAAAAAGATTGGCGCGCGGGCTGGTCCGGCGCAATGGAAAAAGTGAAATCCGCTTGGGGTGGTTGATCAACCGATATTCGATTGAGCTGCTCAACCATGTGGAGTGCCCAGGGGGGAGTGTCCGCCATGCCTTGCAGAACCAGAGCCAACGGATTGGCGGCGGGGGCTGACGACCGGGCCGCTGGATAAAATGTGCCGCGGCCCCGAAAATGGATGTCCAGAAAATCTGCGGCAAACTCGTGCAGGGTGATTTTTCGACTGGCGATGCTCAGCCGCGCATTTGCCTGGGTCACCGCCAGTTCACGGGCACCATGCGGCGCCCCCGGTTGATTTTGCCCAACAGGAAAACTCAGCGAGCCATTCACCACGGACAGCAGCGGTACGGCTTCCTGACGAAAGAGCAGGGGAATGGGATTGAGCGCCACCGATAGCTCCGCCGATTCCAAAAATGGCCGCGGAGCATCTGTGGTGAGAAACAAACGCACATTTTTGGCGACCAAGCCGCGGTCAATCTCCAGGGTCAGGCGTTCGATTTGCAGGAAATAGCCCTGTGCGGCCAAGCGATTGAGCAAGGCATCGGCGCAATAGGAGGGAAGACCAACAAGATGTAGATAGGCAAAGACGACAAGCGAGCCGAGAAACAACAAAAAGAGGGCTCGTAGCGTCCAGCCGCAGATGTGGCGCAATCCAGCAAAGAACCGCGAAATGGCACGGCGCCCACGGGAAACAGGCGGAGCCGATGGCTGGGCAATTCCTTCAGTCATGCGCACATCCTACGTCACGACAGGGCATCGGAAAAGCCTGAATCGCCGGAGTGGCATCTCTAGGCTGGAAACCAAGGGCCTGTTGAGATACAAGGGCAGTCAAACCTCGTGCCGGGCGCGCGTTTTGCACGCTGTAGACGGGCGGAGGCCAGTATGAGCGTATTTGAGGCGTCAAGTTGAGGAACCAGCGGAAACCAATCGAAGAAAGGCTGCGGCCACTGGGGATGGGCATGGTAACGGGAATCGGTAGACCATGAGCCTCTGGGCATTTCGCTTTCTTTTATGGTACATCTGCGTACTGCTTGTCCAGCCGCAGAATCGCTTCACATTCTTGTGGCCCTTGCGCATTGCCAATTTGTCGTTTTTGATTGCGACCGGACTGCACATTCTATCTTGTCTGGAAGCTCAGAAGCCCCTGATACGGCTGGGCCCCGCGACACTCATGGCTTTTGCGCTGCTCTTTTTTGCCACCCTCTCCCAGTATTTTGGGGTTTATCAGATTTCCTCTGCTTGGAATTCCTATCTGGATATTATTGTAAAAAACTCCTTGTTGCTCATCATGGTGGAGGCGATGGCCACATCCATCCGCCGGGTCTGGGCGATTCAAATTACATCCCTGTTTTGCACTCTCTGGTGGATCAAGGGCGGTTTGCGGCTGTCGGCACTGGGAGCAACCTATGCCGGGGATCGCCTGATGGGGGCTGCTGTCTCCTTAATCGAAAACCCTAATGGGTTTGCCTATATGATGTGCGTGTTCTTGCCGCTCTATCTGTATGCGTATCAGCAGGCGCTGCATAAGTGGGAGAAATGGTTTTTCTTGGCCTGTGCGCTGGCGGCGGTGTGGATTATTTTTGAAACCGGTAGCCGCACAGGGTTGGTTACCTTGATTGCCATTGGCGTGTTCCTGCTGCCATACTATGGCGGCAGGCACCTCAAGACTCTTTTGTTGGTTGTTGCCGTGCTGGTGATCATGTTCCCTATGACCGGCGAAAAAAACCGTGAACGGTTCCGAACCATTCCTCAATCGGTTGCTTCATTCTTTGGAAAAAACAAAGAAGACAAACCCATGGCCATGATGAATCAAGATGAGCAGAGTGCGGCAGAACGCAGCGAAAAAAACAAGCACACGTGGGCGCTCATCAAAGAAAACTTGTTATTTGGTGTGGGCGTGAACCCCGATTCTTCAAAATATGTTGATAAATACCCCATGGCTAGCGGGCAGGTGCATTGCGAAATCCTGATGGCGGGGCGGCAAATGGGAATTATTGGCATGGGACTTTATTCGGGATTTATTATTTTAATATTTATTCAAGGCTGGCGAATCCGTAAACAGGCGGTGGGTTGGCCGGCGCTGCGCGATTTGGGGTGGACCTTTCAATTGCAGGCCGTAGCTTTTGCGGTCGGCGGGAGTTTTTCACCCGGGCCATGGAATCCCGTGATGATGATACTTGCCGGGCTGTCATCCGCCACAATTCGACTGGTTCCAGAAGAGCGCGTTGATCTGCTGGCCCCCGTGGCTTAGTTATGCTATTTAATTCCTACGAGTTTTTATTTGTCCTCTTGCCGCTCACTTTAGCCGGCTATTTCTTGCTCTTTCCCAAACCATGGCGGCACGCGTGGTTGACGCTGTGCAGTTTGGTCTTTTACGGCTGGTGGGATTACCGCTATTGCGGGCTACTTTTGCTGGCGATCACTATTGATTACATGGCTGGCGGAAGAATCGCGGCCGCCACCGATCCGGCCAGGAAAAAACGTTGGCTGTTGGTATCTATTTGCAGCGATATGGGCATGCTGGGTTTCTTCAAATATTTTGACCTCGGAGCCCGTACCGTCAACGCCGCCATGGGCCTGCTGGGCGCGGAGCATCCGGTCATTCCGCTGCTGCATCTTGTGCTGCCGGTGGGGATTTCATTTTACACCTTTCAGTCCATGAGCTACAGCATTGACATCTACCGCGGCAATGCCCGGCCGGCGCGCAGCTTCATTGACTTTGCCTGCTATGTTTCCTTATTTCCACAACTGGTGGCGGGGCCGATTGTGCGCTATCACGAATTGGACAACCAGTTGCGCCAGCGTACCCACACATGGGCCAAAGCCGGCGCGGGCATCACACTGTTTGTGTTGGGGTTGGCCAAGAAGGTGTTGTTGGCCGATGGCGTGGCGCCGATTGCGGATTGGGGATTTGCCCAAAGCACGATTGGTTTTGCTGGCGCATGGAGTAGCTTGCTCGCCTACACTTGCCAAATCTACTTCGATTTTAGCGGCTATTCCGACATGGCGGTCGGATTGGGTTTGATGCTGGGCTTTCAATTTCCTCAAAATTTCAACTCGCCATATCAATCGTTATCCATCACCGAATTTTGGCGCCGGTGGCACATTTCCCTGTCTGCGTGGCTGCGCGATTATTTGTACGTGACCCTGGGCGGCAACCGGAAAGGACCCATCCGGACCTATTTCAATCTGTTTCTTACCATGTTACTGGGCGGATTATGGCATGGGGCAAACTGGACATTTGTGATTTGGGGCGCTTATCACGGGGTCTTACTGGCCATGGAGCGCATGAATCATAAGCGGAGCTTGGGGTGGTGGTTGCCCCGGCCTCTGCAGATGGGTTTTACCTTTATGTTGGTCATGGTGGGCTGGCTTCTGTTCCGGGCGCCATCGCTGGACGTATTTGCCCGCTTGGCCAGGGGGATGTCGGGGTTTAACGGCTGGGGGTCTGCTTATGCCTTTGCCGATGCCGGCGCGCTTCAATGGGGGATTCTGCTCTTCAGTCTGATCTTGGTGTTTGCAGCACGTAATACGTGGGAAGTGCGTTGGCAACCCAGCCGACGGTTGGCCTTGGGGCTGGCGCTTCTGTTTCTGGTTTGCGTGGCGGTCTTTTTGGTCAATACGAGTTCACCCTTTTTATATTTTCAGTTTTGAGAACAGCCATGCGCCTGGATTATCCTGAAGTATTGAATGACTTTGACGCTGCGCCACGCCTGCGCGTGCGCCGCTGGGGTGTCTTTGCCCTGTGCGTTTGGCTCCTGCTTCTGACCGGAGACTGGGCCATGCGTTTGGGGGTTTTCCGTTGGCAAGATCAATGGCTGCCTCCAGCGGCCATCTCGCACCAGCAATCCCCGGCCCCGGTGCGCACGCCATCCAGTTACATGATGCCCGACCAAATGGGGGCCGGCTTGACCCGGATGGTGCCGGTTCCTTGGATTGCTGAACCTTATGCGGAGTTTCATCCCGGTTATCTCGTGCAGCGGGATGCCTATGGCTACGTTAATGCGCCATTGGCTGCCGGGCATGGGTATGATGCGGTTGTTTTGGGCGATAGCTTTATGCTGGCGCTGGGCACACAGACGATTGCCCAGGTACTGGCTGATCTGAGTGGACTGAACGTGTACAACCATGCCCGACAGGGAGCCGGCCCCTTCACGGAAATGCGCAAGTTTATCGCCTCGGACCGGTTTGAGCCTGCGCCACGTTTTGTGGTGTGGAATCTCTCCGCGCGGGAATTGGGCGCGGAGCTGTTTCAACGACAGCCTGTAGACTATTGGTTCAAACAACGCCAACCAGACAGTCCCGCGCAGGAACCCGCACGTTCGCGAATTCTGTGGGCATATTTGAGCCCGGCGGCATTACACAAGGCATGGCCGAATACCTCACTGATTTCGTATTGGGGCCGACACGTATGGGCTCAACTGAAACTCCTTGTGTTTCGCACGTGGCCTCAGGATGTGCTAGGAGCAGTAGACCGCCAATACGGGCCCATGTTGTTTTATCGTGAAAACTTGCGCGTACTACCCCTGCTTGAGCCTGAACGAAACGCTCCGGCGATAGTGGCTGTGGCCACCCGGCTGGCCCAACGCTTCCGTGAGCGGGGCAGCACGCTGGTTGTCGTGCTGGTCCCCGAAAAGGAACAAATCCATCTATCCGCCCTGCCGGCTGCCGATCAAAAAGCATTGGCCAGTGGGCCAGAACTTCTTGCCGCGATTCAGCGCGGCCTGCAGGCCAATGGGGTCCCCGTGGTTAACCTCTTGCCGGTGTTTCTGGACGCTACCGCCCAAGGAACCCGCCTGTATTGGCGCGATGACACTCATTGGAACGATGCCGGTATCCGGTTGGCCGCGGAAGAATTGTGGCGGACCATGGAGCCACTTGGGCCATGAAAACGCCGCGCGTCGTCCATTTGGTTCATGATTTGATTCGGGGGGGTACGGAAGGCCAATGTGCGCGAATTGCCATGGGCCTGGCTCGGCAGGGCGCGCCGCATCGCGTCGCCGTGTTTCATCGGCGCGGATATTTTTTGAATGACGTTGAGACTGCCTGCGGACCCGTTCACGAGGTGGCCATCCGGCATCTGCTTCGGCCCACCACATTGCGCGAAATCCGGCGACTGGCCGCATGGCTGCGTCAAACGCAGGCGGATATTCTGCACACGTGGGATGCCGATGCCGCTATTTTCGGCCAGTTTGCAGCCCAATGGGCGGGGGTGAAGCTTATCACTAGCCGCCGCGATTTGGGACAAATCTATCCGCGCTGGAAATTGGCCATGCTGCGTCGAGCCGATCGCCAGGCCGGGTGTGTCGTGGCCAATGCCGAGGTCATCAAAAAACACTTTGTGGCCCATGGGTTGGCGGCAGATAAAATGGTTGTGCTGCCCAACATGCTGGACTTGGCTGAATTCGAT
>CAZNGD010000111.1:0-6802 GCA_964572295.1 uncultured Verrucomicrobiota bacterium | reverse complement strand
CGCAAAAAGATGCTGAAAAGATTGGCGGGGTGTGCCAGAGTGCGGGGGTCAATCGAAGAGGTGCGTGGCAGATGAGCAAGAGCATGATTTTGGGGCTGGTGGTGCTGGCGGTATTCATCCTGTTGCTGCTCAAGGCGGAGGGGGCCGTGGTGGTGCAGGTGGGGTCGTGGAGCCAGAAGATTCCTGCGGCGTATGCGCTGCTGTCGGCGGCGGGGGTGGGCGTGGTGGCGGGAGCGTTGCTGCGTAAATGAAACCGCGGGACGAATTGCTGCGGCGCGGCGTGCGGGTGATGGCGCCGGAGGCGGTGGATATTGGCGATGATGTGGCGCCAGAGCAGATTGCGCCGGGGGTGGTGATTCATCCGGGGTGTCGGATTTATGGCGCGCAGACCAGCATCGGTCCGGGGTGCGTGTTGGGGCGCGAGGCGCCGTTGACGCTGGAGGATTGTCAGTTGGGCGCAGGGGTGCAGTTGAAGGGGGGCTTCTGCCAAGGGGCGGTTTTTCTGGATGGCGTGATTCTGGGGAGCGCGGCGCAGGTGCGGCCGGGGTGCCTCCTCGAAGAGGGGGTGGAATTGGCGCACGCGGTGGGGTTGAAGCAAACGATTATGCTGCCGTTTGTGGTGGGGGGGAGTTTGCTCAATTTTTGCGATGTGCTGATGGCGGGCGGACGCAATCGGCGGGAGCATAGCGAGATCGGGTCGTCGTTCATCCATTTTAATTTCACGCCTTACGGCGACAAGGCGACGGCGTCGCTGGTGGGGGATGTGCCGCGCGGAGTGATGCTGGACCAGGCGCCGATTTTTCTCGGCGGGCAGGGGGGCTTGGCAGGGCCGGTGCGGCTGGAGTATGGCACGGTGTTGGCGGCGGGCAATGTGCTGCGGCGCGATGTGCTGACGGGCGGACAACTGGTGGTGCCCGCGCCCATCACGGCGGGCGAGCGGCCGTTCCGCCGGAATGGACGGATGCTGGCGCGGGTGTTGCGGAATAACGCATTCTTTTTGGGAAATCTGGCGGCGTTGGCGGCGTGGTACGACGTGGCGCGGCGGCCGTTGCTGGATCGCACGCCTCACGGCGCGGCGTGTCTGGCGGGGGCGCGGCGGCAACTGGCGGGGGCGCGGCAGGAGCGTCTCAAACGGCTGGATGATGTCGTGGGGTGTCTGGCGGCTGATGAGGCGGCCACAGCGGCGGACCGGCGGTTATGCGCGGCCTGGCCGATGGCGCGGGAGCAGTTGGCGGCGCTGGACGATGGCGCCGGGCCTGCGCGCGAGGCGTTTGTGGCGGCGTGGGATGCGGCGGGGGCGGATGATTATCTGGCGCGCATTCAGAAGTTGCCGGCGGCGGCCAAGGCGGCGGGCACGGCCTGGTTGCAGAGCATCGTGGATGCGGCGGTGGGCATCATGGCGGCGGCCAGCGCCTGAAGCGGCGGGCGGTTGGCGGCGGGGGTGTGGCTGTCGCCCGCGCCTTTGGCGGCGCGCGGCGCGTTTTTCGGCTTTTCAAGCGCGGGGGGGTGGTGGAGAATGCCGCGCGAGATATTTTCCAGGCAAAGAAAGGAAATACCACATGATACGCATGAAGATTTTGACGGTGGCGGCGGCGCTGGCCTTGGCGGCATCCTTGGGCGGGGCGGCGGAGCTGAAGGTGGCGACGGTGGATTTGGATCAGGTCTTCAATGCCCACCCCAGAACCAAGGCGGCCGAGACGGAATTGAAGAAGCAGGAAGAAGCCGTCCAGGCCGAGATGGAAGAGATTTTGGCCGAGGGCCAGGCGCTGCGCGAGGAAGTGAACAAGCTGCGCGCGGCGGCCAAAAACCAGTTGCTGACCGAAGAGGCGCGCCGTCAAAAGAGCCTCGAGGCCGAGGACAAGCTCAACGAGTTGCAGGATTTTGAGCTGCGCGCGCGGCGGACGCAGGAAACCAAAATCAAGCAGATGCGTGAACAGGTGTTGAAGTCGCGGCAGGCCATCGTGGATGAACTGATGGCGGCGGTGACGCAGTTCGCGGCCGCGAACGAGTATGATTTGGTGTTCGACCGCTCCGGGCAGACCATGAATGCCATCCCGCTGGTGCTTTATGCGGATCCGGTGCTGGATGTGACCGACCGGCTGATTGCCTATCTCGAAGCCAAGGCGGGCCTGCCCGCAGCGGCGAAGTAGCGGGAGGGTGCGGGGTGTTCACGTTGACGACCGGTGAGTTGGCCGCCCGCTTGGGCGCCACGCTGGAAGGCGCGGCCGACCGGCGGTTGACGGGGGTGGCGGATTTACGTGGGGCGCGGGAGGGGCAGGTCTCGTTCGCGGGGAATCCCAAATATATGGAGCAGGTGGCGGGCAGCGCGGCATCGGCCGTGATTGTGCCGCAGTCGGCGGTGATTGAGTCGCCCCAGCCGGCGCTGCTGCGGGTGGCGGATGCCGATGCGGCATTCGCGGCGGCTTGCGCGCTGTTTGCGCCGCCGCCGGTGGTTTTGCCGCGCGGGGTGCATCCGCAGGCGTGGGTGTCGCCGGCGGCCAAGTTGGGGGCGAATGTGGCGGTGGGGGCCTGCGCGGTGGTGGAGGCCGGGGCGGAAATCGGCGAGGGCACCACGCTCTATCCGCAGACCTATGTGGGCCACGACGCGAAGCTGGGGCGCGATTGCCTGCTTTATCCGTTGGCCAGTGTGCGCGAGCGCTGCGTGCTGGGCGACCGCGTCATTCTGCACAGCGGCGCGGTGGTCGGCAGCGATGGCTTTGGCTACACGGTGGATGCGCAGGGCGTGCGCACCAAAATCCCGCAGACGGGGATCGTGGTGCTGGAGGATGATGTGGAAATCGGCGCGAATTCGGCGATTGATCGCGCGCGCTTTGGCGAGACGCGGGTGGGCCGGGGCACCAAGGTGGACAACCTGGTGCAGATCGCCCATAACTGCATGATTGGCGAACACTCGGTGCTGTGCGGCCAGATGGGCATGGCGGGCTCCACCACCCTGGGCAAGCGCGTGATTTGCGCCGGGCAGGTGGGCTTGGCGGGCCACCTCAAGATCGGCGATGGCGCTATCATCGGCGCGCAGGCCGGCGTGGCGGGCGATTTGCCCGGCGGCCAGATGTATCTGGGCGCACCCGCCGTGCCGCGAATGGAATTTGGCAAGTCGCTCGCCCATGTGGCGGGGCTGCCCAAACTGAAAGAACAACTCAAGAGCCTGGCGGCGCGCGTCGCGGCTCTGGAAAAATCCGCACCCGGCCCGTGAGGGGGTGCGGCGCGGAGAAGAGTAGATGGACTGGCGGCCCGCACGGGCCCCGCAACTGCGGATGGATGACATGGTATTGACGAAAGCCACGGAAAAACAAGTAGCCCAACTGGCCTCGCCGGCGCAGGAGGGTTTTCTCGACAATCTGACCGGCGCCTTTTTCCGGCGCATTGATTGGGCGGCCTTCTGGGTGGTGCTGGTGGCCACGCTGGGCGTGTATGTCTATACGCTGGCGCCCACGTTGACGCTGGAAGACTCCGGCGAGCTGGCCGTGGCGTCGGATTATCTGGGCGTGCCGCATCCGCCGGGATATCCCATCTGGACGCTGGTGACGTGGTTTTTCCAATGGATATTCCATTGGGTGAAATATAACGGGCATCCGAATCCGGCGTGGTCGGTGGGGTTGGCTTCGGCGGTGGCCGGGGCGGGGGCGTGCGGATTGTTGGCGCTGCTGCTCAGCCGTTCCGGGGCGGATATTCTGCGGAGCATTCCGGCGCTGACCGACAAAATCGGCTTCCGCATGGAAAACACGCTGTGCCTCGTGGCGGGGATTTCGGGCGGCCTGTTGCTGGCGTTCAGCCCGGTGCTGTGGTCGCAGAGCGTGATCGTGGAGGTGTATAGCCTCAACGCCCTGTTCCAAATGGCCATCCTGATGCTGATCTATATGTGGATGTGCCGCCCCAAGCAGGACAACCTGCTGTATGTGGTGGCCTTCCTGTTCGGGCTGGGACTGACGAATCACCAGACGCTGCTGTTCCTCGGCCTGGCGCTGGCCGTGGCGGTGCTGATGAAGGATGCCGATCTCTTCCGCGATTTTGCGATTGCCGCCGTGCTGATCGGCGTGGTGTTCATCTTTGCCGCCAAGGGCTACAGCCTGATTGCCAGCGCCGCCGAAAAGGCCGCGCCGGATTTTGATGCCAACCTGTGGAAGTGGTCGCGCGGGCCCACCACCGCGCCATTCTGGATTTACAACGTGCTGTTCCTGGCCATCCCGATTGTGCTGGCGTTTGTGCTGCCGCGCGGGCGGACGGTCTGCGCCACGATCCTGTTGGCGGAAATCGGCGTGGCGTTCTACATGTATCTGCCGTTTGCCTCGGAGCAAAACCCGCCGATGAACTGGGGCTATCCGCGCACGTGGGAGGGCTTCATGCACGCCGTTACCCGCGGCCAATATGAAGCCATTGTGCCGACGGATATCTTCAGCGAGAAATTTATTCAGCAGCTCGGCGCGTACCTGTCCGACTTGCGCGGGCAGTTCTCGTTGCCGGTGGCGGTGCTGGGCTTCCTGCCGTTCTGTGCGTGGGGACTGCGGTTCGGCGGGCAGCGGCGCTCGGTGTTCCCGGTCACGCTGGGGCTGGTGCTGGTGTCATCCGCGCTGATTGTGCTGGAAACCCTGACCGGCTGGGGCTGGCTGGAGCGGTTGTACCGCCTGATGATCGCGCCCATCCTGCTGGTGGCCGGCTGGGGATTCCTGACGCTGCTGGCGTTGTACCTCAAGAAGCAGGTGGCCGACATGCGCGACTACACGCTGAGCACGGCCATCATGATCTTGGGTTTTCTGGCGGTGGTGGCCATCGGCGTGCTGTTTGTGGATGTGATGAGCCTGCGGGCCATTTTCAAATCTTTTGGAGCGGGGGTGGATGACCCGGAATATCTGTCGCGCGCGGGCCGGTTGTTCTACCTCGGGCTGGTGGCCGGGCCGCCCATCACCATCGCCGGCGCCCTGTTCCTGAATCACTCGCCGTTGGAATTGGACTTTGATCTGGGGGTGTCGCAGCAGCGCTGGCTGATTACCTCCGTGGTGGGATTCATTTCCGTCAGCGTGATTTTCCTGATTTTCCAAAACCCGTCACTGGACATTCAAAATCTGTTCATCGGCCGCGTGCAGTTCATTCAGAGCCATGCGTTTTATGCGTTGTGGCTGGGGTATGGCAGTCTCTTGTCCGTGGCGTGGATCGAGCGGCTGCTGGGGCGGCGTTCGCGGGTTCCGGCGCTGCTGGCGGCGCTGCTGCTGCCGGGCATCCTCCTGTGGCAAAACGGCTATGACGAAGAGCAGTTGCGCATCGTCGGCGGCGCGGAGCAAAACGGCCACAGCTACGGCTGGCAGTTCGGCAATTGGGGGCTCGAAGGCATCAAGGGCATCCAGGAAGACTTCCACTGTTGGTTCCCCAAGGAAGCCGATTTCGAGCGCGAATGGGGCGCGCTGACCAATGCCCTGGGCATGGCCGAGCCGGACTATCCGCCGCCGATGACCCCCAACGCCATCTTCTATGGCGGCACCGATCCGGGGCGCTTTGTGCCGACCTACATGATCTATTCCGCCAACGTCCGGCCGGATGTCTATCTCATCACGCAGAACGCGCTGGCCGACAACACCTTCATGAACATCACCCGCGATCTGTACGGCGACACCATTTACATTCCATCGCTGGAGGATAGCAACGAGGCATTCCGCAAGTACGTGGACGATGTCAATTCCGGCCGCATTGCCGCCGGGGCCGACATCAAGATTGAGAACGGCAAAGTCAGCGTGCAGGGCGTGGGCGGCGTCATGACCATCAATGGCATTTTGGCCGAACTGATCTTCAAGGAGAACAAGGCCAAGCACGACTTCTACGTCGAAGAAAGCTACGTGATTCAGTGGATGTATCCCTACCTGACGCCGAACGGCATCATGCTGAAGCTGAACGCGGAGCCGGTGGCCGAGCTGGACCCGAAGCTGGTGGAAAACGATCACCAGTTCTGGGGCTGGTACACGCAATGGCTGTTGAGCCAATCCAAGTTCCGGCGCGATATTTGCGCCAAGAAGTCGTTCTCCAAACTGCGCAGCGCCATCGCCGGCATCTATGACTACCGCCGGATGTACTCCGAGGCGGAATACGCCTTCAAACAGTCCATTGACCTTTACCCGCTCTCGCCCGAAGCCCACTTCCGGCTGGGGCAGATGTATATGAACATGATGCGCTACGATGACGCGGAAACACTCATCCGCGGATTTGCCGAGGCGGACCCGCTCAACGAAAGCGCCAAATCCTTTTTGGGCCAGATTCAAAGCGCGAAGCGGATGTTGACCCGGCGGCGCGAGATTGAAAAACGCCAGCAGGAAACCGGCGCGCTGACGCCGGATGAGGCGTTGGAGCTGACCTCCATTTATCGCGCCTCCGGAATGCAGAATGCGTATCAGAATCTGGCCGCGCGGCTGGTGACGGACCCCCAGTTGCCGCTCCAGCACGTGCTGGCACTGGCCAACTTCTTTGCGCAGGATCAACGGGTGGATGCCCTCATCTATACGTTGGAGCAATACACCCAGCGCGATCCCAACAATCTGGATGCCTGGTTGGATTTGGCTGCGGGCTACGCCTTTGTGCGGCGCGATGCCGATGCCGTGCGCGCCGCGCGCCAGAGCATTCAGTTGGGCGGCGATCAGGCGCGCAATGCCATCCTGCAAGACCCGCGCTTCCAGCCGCTGGCGACGAATCGCGAATTTCGCGCGCTCTTTACGCGGCCCGGTGGCGGCGGCCTGCGACCGCTGGCGCCACTCCCCGGCGGCGCGTTGCCCAATCTGCCCGGCTTGGCGCGTTAGCGCCA